>NZ_CAXBAN010000030.1:0-11907 GCF_963973675.1 uncultured Planktosalinus sp.
TGAGTCCTACGGGAGCGGGCTGGGACGGCACCTACAATGGCCGCGACCTGCCATCAAGCGATTACTGGTTCAGGGTCGAATACATCGAAGACGATACAAACAAAGAATTTACAGGGCACTTTACCTTGAAGAGATAAAATAAATTATTTATTACCAAATGAACTTAAAACAAAGCACCTACATTTTTCTTATATCATTGATTTTTCAATTTTCCAATGCACAAGATGGAATACCAATTTATTCCGATTATTTTGCAGATAATCTGTATATCTTACATCCATCCATGGCTGGAGCGGCTAATAGCGGACAACTTAGACTTACAGCCCGGCAGCAATGGTTTGATCAGAACAACGCACCCAATTTACAAACATTGGCTGCAAATGTGAGACTGGGAGAAAAATCAGGAATGGGAGCAATAGCTTTCAATGATAAAAATGGATATCATTCACAAGTTGGAGCATACCTTACGTATGCGCATCATTTGAATTTTTCAAGAAGTGATGTAGACTTAAATCAACTTTCTTTTGGATTGACCGCAGGTATAGTACAATCAAGACTGGATGAAACTAATTTTGATTTGAATGATTTTGACCCGGTAATTGCTGGTATTATACAAAGTTCATCCTACTTTAATATGGATTTAGGGATGTCTTATAACTTGATGGATGTATCCATGCATTTTACGGTAAAGAATTTGATTTTTCAAAATAGAAATTTATATACAGAAGAGTTTGAATCCAATAATCAACGAAGGTATTTATTTGCAGGTTCATACACTTTTGGAGGGGCTTATTATTCAGACTGGACTTTTGAACCTTCCTTCTTACTTCAGTTTTTTGAAAGAACAAACGAATCGGCATTTGACATAAACTTCAAGGCATATAGAAAAATGGAGTTCGGACGTCTTTGGGGAGGCCTTTCCTACCGAAGAAGCTTTGATGGAGCCGAATTTCAAAATGGAGCTAGCATCTCAAGTCAAAAGCTACAGTATGTTTCTCCCGTTGTAGGCATTAATTTCAATAAATTTATGTTTGCTTATACCTACTCACAACAAATTGGTGAAGTGAAATTCTCTAATGGAGGATTCCACCAAATTACACTTGGGTTTAACTTCCTTGATCGTGGATCAGCTTATGACTGTAATTGCCCGGCAATAAATTAAACAGATTTAAAAGTCCATATAAGAAATCGATATCCTTTGGCTGTAATCTTTTAAAAGATGAATTAAAGTAGGGGTGGTTTTATTGGTATAAAACTTAAGTGTTGGATTGTTTTTTGCAGGGCCTGCTAACTCATTTTTTTCTAATAGTGATTTTGTTTGTTTGGCAACAGCCTCGCCGGAATCTATAATAGTGACGTGAGGAGGTAATATTTTTTTAATTTGTGGAATCAAATAGGGATAGTGGCTGCATCCTAAAACTAAATAATCTATTTGAGCAGCAATCATCAGGCTTAAATACTTCTCAAGTAACAAATCCATTTCTCTTGTTTCAATTTTATTTTCTTCTATAAGAGGAACTAAACCTTCCCCAACAACTTCAATGATTTGAATATTGTGAGCAAATAACTCTGAAGTTTTACTGAATAAGGAACTTTGAAGTGTTCCTTTGGTGGCAAGAATTCCTACGACCTTTGACTTGGTTTTTAGAGCTGCAGGCTTAATGGCTGGCTCTATCCCGATAAAAGGAATGGGGTATTTTTTCCTTAAGATTTCAATTGCATTGGTCGTAGCTGTATTACAGGCCACAACAATTAGTTTAGAACCCATCGAGAGAAGCTTTTCGGTGTTTTTTAAACTCAACGAAATGATCTCATCCTGAGTTTTATGTCCGTAAGGGGCGTTTTTACTGTCAGCCAGATATATCGTGCTTTCGTTGGGTAAGAGGCTGTGAATTTCCTTCCAAATGGAAGTGCCTCCAACACCTGAATCAAAAATACCTATAGGATTGTTATTCATTGTATAAAAATAAAAACTGCCCGTCAATTGAGGGCAGTTTTTTTATTTATTTTTAAGTAGAGTGGTATTAAATGCCTAACTCTCTTTTAACAGCAGGAAGTAAGTCTTCTCCTTCTGCAACGATTAATCCACTTCCGGGTGTTGCATCCATAACATATTGAATGCCCTTCTCAGCAGCTACTTTTTCAATCGCTTTTTTGGCTTTGTCAAAAAGTGGGCTGAATAAATCGCCTTCTTTTTTCTGTAAATCCATACTTGCGGTTTGACGGTATTCACCAATTTTTTGCTGAGCCGATTGTACTTCTTCTAAACGCTTTCTGTTTTCCTCTTCGGTTTTGGTTTCAGCCTCAGCCTCATATCTCGCTAATTTGGCTTCAAGCTCCTTACCCATAGAAACTAATTCGGCTTCATAGGTCTTCTTTATGCGTTCGAGCTCATTTTGTGCTGAAAGTGTTTCAGGCATGGCTTCTATCAGCGCTTGGGTATCGATATGTGCCATTTTTTGTGCATTTACAAAGCTTGTAGCACTAATCATTAATACAAGGGCTACTAAGATTGATTTCATGTTTTTCATTGTGATGTAATTAAGTGTTTGTTAAATTGTTTATTTGAATTAAAAGCTGCCTCCGTCATTGTCATCATCTTCTTCAGATTGTTGAGGGGGCATATTGTTGTTGTTATTTCTAGCATTTAAAATAGAATCTCTCCTGCGTTCTCGTTCTTCAAGAATTTGTTGCCTTCTTGCTTCCTGTTCTGCAACTCTGGCTGCCCGAACAGAATCCTGAACCCTTTTTCTTTCAGCTTGAATTTCTTCTCTGCTGGGAGCATTATTGCTTGCAGTGGTGTTACTTTTACCATCCACCTCTGTTTCTGGTTCAGAAGTGTTTTTATCACCACTTTCGTTTGAATCACCATCACCCTGATTTCTTTCATCCAGAATGCGTTGACGTCTGGCTTCAAATTCAGCTTGCCTTGCTGCTCTGATGGAGTCTCTCACACGTCTTCTTTCTTCCAGTAGGGCTTCTCTTTCAGACTTTCTATCTTCTATAGCTTGTTCACGCTCAGTTAATGCTTTGTCTTGTTCATCAGACATAGCATCCCTGCTTTCAATTTCTCTTTTATCAGCACGGCTTTCGGCTTGTGTTCTTTTTGCAGCCCTGTTGATGATTCTAACCACCTGATCGCTAATGTCATTACGCTCAGCAGCATACAACATCACTACATCAGCCGATTTGTCAAATATAAAATCATACTGTCGGTTGCCTGCAATTTCCTGTACGGCAGTGAACACCTGATCCTGAATGGGTTGTACTAATTGTCTCTTCTGAATCACCAAATCACCATTGGGTCCAAAACGGTCTTGCTGGTATTGAAAAAGTTCATCTTCTTTAATTTGAATATCTTCTTCTCTTTCTTCTATCAATTCATTGGTCAATAAAACACGTTCATTACTCAAATTAAGTTTCATTTGATCAATTTCCCGTTGCATGGTCTCAATGTCTTTTTTCCACTTTTGAACCCTGCCTTCGAGCTGTATTGTAGCTTCTTGATATTCCGGTACATTTTCAAGGATGTATTCCATGTCGATGTAACCGATTCTCACTCCTCTTTGGGATTGTGCCTCTACCAGTAGCGATGTAAAAAGCAAGGTGAAGCTGAGAAAAATTAATTTGTATTTCATAATATTGGTTGTTTTAGAAAATATCGTGCCAAAAATTAAAATTGCTGCCCTATAATAAAATGTGTTTCCCACCCGTTGGCTTGGAAAGTTCCCGGAATTGGGTCAAAACCATAACCAAAATCAATTCCTAATAATCCAAAAGCCGGCATAAATATACGAATTCCTGCTCCGGCTGAACGTTTTAACTGAAACGGATTGTAACTTTTAAACCCGTCATAGGTTGCACCACCTTCAATAAACGTAAGTGCATAAATAGATGCCATTTGTTTCAGAGTGATGGGATATCGCAATTCTAACGAAAATTTATTAAAAATAGTATTCCCGTCTTGATCAGATAAAGACTGGTTTGGATAGCCTCTCAACGAAATAATTTCCCTTCCGTCAAGACTGAAAGCTCCAAGCCCGTCTCCTCCCATAAAAAACCGTTCAAACGGAGGAACTCCTCTGTCTAAATTATAGGCTCCCAAAAATCCAAATTCAACCTGCGGCCTCAAAACCAGTTTATCAATAATATTGGTGTACCAGCTTCCTTTAAATTTGATTTTGTAATACTCAAGCCAGTTGAATCTTTTTTGATCGATTAAACCTTGATTGGGTGAACCATCTGGATTCTGAAACTCAGGATCGGAATCTAAAGTACTATAATTTGTATTATTAAACAAAGAATATGGGGGTGTTAATTTTGCAGTAACATTAAATTCTGATCCTCCCAATGGAAAAACCGGATTGGTGAAGGTATTGTTCCTGCTGATTCCAATGGTATAAGCCAGGTTGTTTGAGAAACCGTTTCCAAAGGTAAAGAGCCCGGTATTGTAATTCTTTAAATTGTAATGCTGAAAACTAATGGCGTGTGACAGTACAAAGTGGTCATCAGGCCAACGCAACCTTTTAGCCAATCCAATTGAGCCTCCTGTGATGAGAAAACGGCGGTCACGATCTGCTTCACGCTCTCTGAAATCATAAAAATACTGTATGGTGTGTGAAAAGGAAAGACTAAACTGAACCGGTTTCTTTCCTCCCAACCATGGTTCAACAAGTGACAAACTGTAGGTCTGGTAAAAACTGCTCGCCTGAGCTCTCAAAGAAAGCTTCTGACCATCACCCATTGGTAAGGGCTTGTAAGCATCACCATTAAAAATATTTCTGAGGGAGAAGTTATTAAAAGAGAGACCCAGTGTCCCTACAAAACCACCACCTCCATATCCGCCCTGAAGTTCTATCTGGCTGGCTCCGCTTTCTTCCACACTAAACTCCATATCAAGCGTGCCCGAATTGGGATCAACATTTTTAAAATTCGGGGAAATAGTTTCAGGGTCAAAAAATCCAAGCTGCCCCAATTCCCTGATCGTTCTCACAACATTGCGCTTACTGTACTTTTGTCCGGGTCTTACACGCAATTCACGGTAAATCACGTGGTCATTGGTTTTGTCGTTTCCAATCACAGTAACATTGTTGAAATAGGCGAGTTGCCCCTCATGAATCCTGATTTCAAAATCAATGGTGTCGTTCTGAATGTTGACTTCAACAGGGTTGATTCTTGAAAATAAATACCCGTTGTTTTGATATGCATTGGTAATGTCGTCTGCATCAGGGTCAGTATCGTCGGCAATTCGCTCCTGAAGTAAAACACCATTGTAAGTGTCTCCTTTTTGAATTCCTAAAAAGTTTTTTAATTCCTGATCGGTATAAATGCTGTTTCCTATAAATCGAATGTCTCCAAAATAGTGCTTTCTGCCCTCCTCAATCTCAAGGTAAAGCTCAATGTTTTTCTCGTCTAAAACTGCCAGTGAGTCTGAAACGATTCGGGCATCACGATAGCCGTTTTCTTTGTAATTGCTAATGAGGGAAACCTTATCCTCCTCATAGCTTGATTTGATGTATTTTGAACGTTTAAATAAACGCAGCGGGTTTTTTTGCTTGGTGTTTTTCATAGACCTTCGCACCTTGCTGTCTGTAAGTTCATCATTACCGGAAATGTGAATCTTTTTTACTTTTACTTTTTTACCGCGGTCTATATTGATTTTCAAATCCTGACCAATTTCTTCACCGGTGGAATCAACCACCGGCTTGGTGAGCATCATAACATCAGCAAAGAAAAAACCGTCGTCTTTGTATTTGTTTTTAATAAAGTTTTTGGTTGTTGTGAGCAGGTTTTTAGTGATTTTTTTACCTTTAGTCAAATTGAGCTCTTTGAGAAGCTCTTTGGCTTTACCCTTTCTGATACCATCGATGGTGGTTTCATTAAGTGTGGGAAGTTCAATAATGTTTATTTCAAGGTCAACAATGTTGTCTTCTATGTTGGTTACATATATATTGACATCACTAAAGAGGTTTTCATCCCATAGTTTTTTAATCACATTACTGATTCGTTCACCCGGAATATAGACTTCTTCACCTTTTTTTAAACCCGAAAATGTAATGACTGTGAGTTCATTAAAGCTCTGAGCTCCTGTAACATTAAGCTCGCCAATGATATACTTCTTGCCGCTGTCTAACTGGTTTTGTTGTGAAAAAACAAACAGAGGGATTAATATAAATATAAATAAATTTAAATAGTATTTTAATCTCATAGGTGATGAAATCAAATTAGTTAAGTTGATCACTTGTTTTTCCAAATCTTCGTTCTCTGTTTTGATAATTTAAAATTGCTTCAAAAAGGTGTTCTTTGTTAAAATCAGGCCACAGTACCTCTGTAAAAAAAAGCTCGGCATAGGCTATTTGCCATAACAAAAAATTACTGATGCGCTGCTCTCCGCTGGTTCTGATAAGCAAATCAACATCAGGCAAATTTTGCGTGTAAAGATGCTCATTTATAACCGATTCGTCAATAGTTTCCGGGGAAATTATATTATTTTTAACTTTATGGCAAACAGCCTTTACCATATGTGTAATTTCTTCTCTGGAACCATAACTCAGGGCCAGGGTCAAGATCATCTTTTCATTGCTTTTGGTTCTTTCCATAACCTCCTTAAGCTCTTTGCGGGCTTTAGTGGGTAAGGAATCAATATGGCCAATGGCATTGAGCCTGATGTCATTTTCCTCCAGGGTTTTAATCTCTTTTTTTAAAGAAGAAACCAGTAAATTCATTAAGGTTTTGACTTCCATTTTTGGACGGTTCCAGTTTTCAGTCGAAAAAGCATACAGGGTCAGGTATTTAACACCTAGCTTTCCACAACCTTCAACTACTTCTTTGACAGCATTCGCACCTTTTTCATGGCCCGCAGTGCGAAACAACCCTTTGAGTTGAGCCCACCGCCCATTGCCATCCATAATGACCGCCAAGTGGCCGGGGAGCTTGTTCTTATCTATCTTGTCTATTAAACTCATACGTTAAAAAGTGCAATAACAGGGTTTTCTTCCAAACATCACGGTTAAGTTAATGCCGGTAAAAACATACCAGTCGTTGCTGTTAATATTGCCAAACTTCAGATTGAGATCACCCTCTTTTTCTCCTGTTGGGTTACTGCCATCCAGATTGTCAGTAAACGTGTAACGAGCACCAATTTCAGCACCCAGCACCATGCTCCTTCCAAGAGTTAGTTTGTATCCAACCACCATTGGTATGGCAAATGACCAGGCATTGCCATATTTTTTTAATTCATTATTTCGCTCCAAAAATAAGCTTTCATGATTAAAATAAGTAATTCCTGTGTATAAATATGGTGAATTCTGTGGCTTGGCACTGTGAGTGTTAAACTCCCAAAAGGTAAATTCAATACCCAGTGAAAGTTCTTTTACACTATTTGTAAAGGAATAACCGCGTTGTTGCCTCCGGATTTCTTTAGAATCGGCATCGTCTGATTGTAAGCCGGCAATCATCGCAGTAAAACGAAAGGAGTGACGTGGCGTTCGGTTCCAGCGAAACATACCGCCCACAGCCAGGTTATTGGGGTTGATATATGTAGTGGGGCCCACATCTCCAATATAATTGGAACCCCCCAGTAATCCGCCAATTTCATACGTTTGTGACTGGGATGTTTGAACTGCAATAAATATCAATAATACGGTCGCAAAATGCTTCATAAAACCTAAAAAGTTTGCAAATATAACAATAAAGTTTGGCCTGCAATAAGCAGAGTCCAATACTCTCTTTTGATTAACAAACTTTGTGTGGTTTTATTGTCTAATTGCGCTTGTCTTCACCCCATAATAACTTTTTTCTTAGCGTTTTGATAAAACTGTCCTCCTGAAGCTGAATCATTTTTAAAGTAAAGGGCGATTTTTTAACGGTAATTACCGTGTCATTATCAAAACTGGCTATTCTAGAATCCAGTGAAACCAAATAGTTTTCTTCACGACCGGAAACTTTCAACGTAATTTCGGTAGTGTCAGGAATAACAATGGGCCTGGCATTCAAATTATGGGGTGCAATGGGTGTTAAAATCAAACTGGAAGAACTGGGCTCAAGTACAGGCCCCCCACAGCTTAAAGAATAACCCGTAGAACCCGTTGGGGTTGAAACAATCAAGCCGTCAGACCAGTAGGAAGTTAAATATTCATGGTTAAGATACGTCTCAACCTTAATCATCGAAGTCGTGTTTTTCCGAATTACCGTAATCTCATTTAATGCAAAATTGAGCAGTTGATTCTCATGGCCACCTGGCGAAATATCCAGACTCAGTAAGCTGCGTTCAGAAATTTTGTAATCGCCTTCAAGAATGCGCTCTACCGAATTGGTGAGTTCTTCTTTTTGAATACTGGCCAAAAAACCAAGCCTTCCGGTGTTGATACCGGCAAAGGGGATGTTCAAATCCTTGATGTATGTAATTGATTTCAAAATAGTACCATCACCGCCTATGCTGAAAAATAAATCAAAGGAATGATCCAATACTGTAAAGGTTGGAAACCTGGAAGCTTTTAAATCCAGCTCATCGTTTTCAGAGATTAAGGTGTAAAAGTTTTCTTCAATAAAAACAGCAACTTCTTTTCTCCTCAAAACATCAAACAACATCTGTATGTAAACAGAAGAGTTTTCGTGATAAAATTGTCCATATATTCCAACTTTTAATGGCATCCTTGCTACTAGATTTGTTTTATTAAATATTTTTTGATTTTGTTACTGACCACTGACCACTGACCACTGACCACTAAATATTAAGGTACTTATCTAAATACTCCGACCGTTCTTTTAAATTATCAGACCATTTATCTTCATCGTGACTGGAAATAATTTCATATCCATAACGCCTGAAAGTTTGCACAATCGCATTCATTCCGGTATGCCCAATTTTGATTGTGGTTTGTGTTTTTTCCCCATCAATCTTCGAAACAAAAATCCCTAAAAGCTTCGCATTGTTCGACTCGATAATCTGACAGATTTCGCTGAATGAATAGTCACGAGACCCTTTTTGAACCTCAATTATACCACCGTTTTCATTGAGAAAAGGGGTGTTGTTAAAAAGACTCATAATGTCGGCCAGTTCAAAATAACCCAGATACGTATTGTGAACATCAAGAACCGGCATGATGTTACTGGAATTATTGGCAAAAGCCTCAATAATATCAAGCCAGTTGGTATGTTCCCTCACAAAAAAAGGCTCCAGGGCATAAGAGTAGTCAGCCAGTGTTTTTTCGGAATCAAAACAATGGGCATCCGTCTCAGAAACACATCCCACAAAAACCTGTTCTTTCATGACAGGTATATGCGAGTAGGTCAACTGGTTAAACACCTCTTTAACAGCCCCCAAAGAAGTGTTGATGTCAAAAGGGTCGATGTCGCGAATGATGTAAAGCTTTGTATCCAAAGTAAAATTATTTTTTGCAAATTAATTAAAATTGTACAGACAGTGGTCATCCATCTTTGTATTTTTGCAACCCAAAAGTACGATTTATGACTAAGCTTAGTGTAAATATTAACAAAATTGCAACCTTGCGGAATGCACGCGGGGGTAATGTACCCAATCTGCTGGAAGCAGCTCAAAAAATTCAGGAGTTTGGTGCCCAGGGCATCACCATCCATCCCCGCCCCGATGAACGTCACATTCGCCGTCAGGATGCTTATGAGTTAAAACCAGTGGTGTATACTGAATACAATATTGAAGGCAACCCCTTTAAGCCTTTCCTGGATATGGTGATGGAACTAAAACCCACACAGGTCACCCTGGTGCCCGATGATGACAATGTGTTGACATCAAACGCGGGTTGGGATACCTTAAAACACAAAGACTATTTAAAAGAGATTATTACTGAACTTAAGCAAAATGGCATCCGTACCTCCATATTTGTAGACCCGGTTTTAAAAATGATTGAAGGTGCCAAAGCAACCGGTACTGATCGCATCGAGCTGTACACAGAAGAATATGCAAAGCAGTATGAACTGGGTAATAAAGAGGCAGTGAAACCCTATGCAGACTGTGCTCATCTGGCAAACTCACTGGGCATTGGCGTCAATGCCGGTCACGATTTGTCTTTAGATAACATCGCTTTTTTCAAACAAAACATTCCCGGCTTAATGGAAGTTTCAATTGGCCACGCCCTGATTTCAGAAGCCCTCTATTACGGACTTGAAAATGTCGTGGGAATGTATTTGTACAGATTAAAAGATGTTTAGTTCTCTAATGACAACAGCTTAAAAGTGAATTTAAGCTGTTAACTTTCAGGCCACATTTGGTGTTTCAATAGCTCAAATAGCTACTCAAATTGTAATGGAAAACTCCTGTGAATTTGTAAAAATAAGTTAAACAAGTAAATACTGATATCCATTGAATGGTGTATTGCTGTTGCTTCCTGCTTTTTATTATCATAGACTTAGAAACCAATAATTCAATCTCGTAATCGTAGTCTGTATTCCTTTGGGTTTACTTGCTACTTACTTTTACCTTTTACCGTAAATTAAACGTAATTTCTTCGATGTTTTACCGTAAAAAGTACTGTATTTACGGGTAAACTACGAAGAAACATCGAAGAAACTACGGAAAAAAATACCATATATCTACAAGCAATATAAAGTTAAACCGGGTGCATAAACCTTTTAAATTATTAAAAAGTACATTTGAAAAGCTTGGTGTATTAAACTCTTTACAGTTCAATTAAGATTTTATTCTTAACTTTCACTTTTAATTAATTTAGCGCTGCCTGTAGTGGGGATATGGAAAATATCAGCAATGATTAAGGGGATTGTTGTTGATATAGGTAAGTTGTAACCCATTTGAAGTAAACGAAAACGCTGACCAAAAACGAGATTGAATTTTGTAAATTTACGGAATAAAAAGAAACTGAACTGAATGGCTAAAACAGCATTAAATAAGAATTTACAAACTGCAAAATCTTCAAAGAAAGATGAATTCTATACCCAACTTGCAGATATTGAAAGAGAATTAAAGAATTATAAAGACCACTTTAAAAACAAAGTAGTTTATTGTAATTGTGATGACCCAAGAGTAAGCCATTTTTTTCATTATTTTTCATACAACTTTGAGCAATTAGGTCTTAAAAAATTAATCACTACTTGTTATAAAAATCAAAATGCCGATTTATTCAGTCAAAATAAATCTGAAAAAGCTATTTATTTAGAATATAATGGCGACAAAAACGCAAATAATGTTCCAGACCCTGAAGAAATTGGAATAGAACATTTGAATGGAGATGGAGATTTTAGAAGCAAAGAAAGTATTGACTTACTTAAAAAGGCTGACATTGTAGTAACCAATCCACCATTTTCTCTATTCCGTGAATATGTTTCTCAATTAATTGAACACGACAAAAGTTTTGTAATAGTTGGTAGCTTTAATGCAATTACTTATAAAGAAATATTCAACCTTATAAAAGAAAATAAAATCTGGTTAGGTTATGGATTTAAAGGTGGTAATGCATATTTCAAAACTACACACGTCAAAGAATTTGCTAAAGGAGTTTATGACGAAGAAACAGATTTAGTAAAATTCAGAAATGTTACTTGGTACACAAATTTGGATATTTCCAAAAGACACGAAGAACAAATTTTATATAAAAAATATAGTCCTGAATTATATCCAACTTATGATAACTATAATGCAATTGAAGTTTCAAAAGTAGCAAACATTCCTCTTGATTATAAAGGAATAATGGGTGTTCCGATTACTTTTCTTGACAAATACAATCCCAAACAGTTTGAAATTATTGGTTCAGATTATGATGTCAGAACAGGTTTGTTACCTGAAATTGTAAATCCGAAATGGAATGGAAAAATTGACAGAGCATATATTAATGGAAAAAGAATGTATGCAAGACTTCTAATAAAATTAAAGCAACCTAATTAATGAATATAGAACTTAAAAAAATTAAGGTTAGC
>NZ_CAXBAN010000031.1:0-11770 GCF_963973675.1 uncultured Planktosalinus sp.
GTTCATTTATTTTCTCTGGGGTCAGGTTAACAAACTTTTCATCTGTCTTCTCTAAAATATTTTGTTTCCCATATTGCTGCTGAACAATATCAAACTGGAAAGTCAAAACGAGGTCATAATACGGGAAACTATTGAACTGGGGTTCATCAGTAATTAGAACTCTGTGCGGCGGGGTTTTGAAAAATATACACTTCGGTTGCACCACGTCCATATTTCTGATAATCTGCATCATAAAATTTAATATTGTCGTAGCGTTTTAATAAAAACTCCAATTCCTGACGCAATACACCCTCACCCACTCCGTGAATAAAGACCAAACGCTGAAATCGCTTTTGAATAGCAAAATCCAATTGACGCTGGGCTGTCTCAATCTGTAAATTGAGCATATCATAATTATCCATTCCACGGGTAGATTTCACAAGCTGATTGATATGCAAATCAACCTCCAAAACAGGAATGTGTTTTTCTTTTTTTAAAAGGGGCGATTTGTGCTTCTTGGAAGATTCCTTTTCTTTAAAAACTTCGGGATGTGGGACTGACATTTCAATTTCTTGTGAAATCGTCTCGCTGGATGCAATCAACTCGTTTTCATTAAAATCCAATTCAAATCCATCTTTAGTCTCAACCACAACTTGATTGTCTTTAAAGCCAACTACTTTTCCTTCTATCAATTCATCTATTGCAAAAACAACATCACCAATCTTAAATTTCATAATTCAAATCAAAATTTTCCACAAAGATACTTTATAAAAACATTCCATTAAAACCTTCTATTTTCATTCAACTATAAATCTATAAACCAAGCAGATAATCGAAAAAAAACACTCATTTTTAACTAATTATTAAAAAATATTGTATTTTTGATACAATTATAACCGCAGTAAAACCCCAAACTACTGATTTAAAACTATTTAATTATGAAACACCTACTACTTACAGCAACCCTATTGCTATTAGCTAGTAATATGTTTGCACAGCTTTTTGTGCGTCCAAACCCTTCAACAAATACAGACAGCTATCTTTATGCTAACGATGTGGTGCTGTTTGTTGAACAAGACGTTCAGCTGGTTGAAAATGATGAAGAAGAAACACAAGCAAGTATTTATTTAAGAGGAGACTCTCAATTAATTCAAGGAGCCTCATCATCACTAAATGCAGGCAATGGCTCATTGTCTGTCTGGCAACGAGGTTGGGGAAATTCATATGATTATAACTACTGGGGCTCTCCCGTGGGCAACCCATCAGGTGGGGCAGGAAACACCACATTTGGAATTACACGTATCTTTGATGTACAACACGATGGCATAAGTGCACTAGAGCCTACACATAGTCTACCTCAAACATCCATAGGAAGTTTGAACGGTGTGCCAAGTGCTGTTGGTGAAACTGCAACCTCACTAAGAATTTCTCAACGCTGGATCTATACTTTAGGAGAATCAGGTTATGCTAACTGGAATTATATTGGTAATAGCACCAATATTCCTGCAGGAACCGGCTTTACTATGAGAGGTACCGGTGACGCCTCTTATGGTACGTACTTTGAAAATGCCCACGACCAGTTATATGACTTTAGAGGAAGACCCAACAATGGTACAATCAGCTTTACAGGTGTTCAAGCCGGTAACGAAGAAGCCTTGTTAGGCAACCCCTACCCTTCAACTATTGATTTAACAGCTTTTTTAGCACACAATGTCAATAAAATTCAAGGCACTATTTGGTTTTGGGATCAAAACAGAACAATCAATTCTCACTATTTAAATCAAATTCAAGGGGGCTATGGTTCCTGGGTGCCAGCCGGTGGTTCTCCAGTTGATGCAGAGTATGGAGGTGGTGTGACCGGAGAGTTTTCACCTGCTGTATACATAATGTACACAGGGGCTGGAGATCCTATACCTGGTCCAACATATGGCTCTGGTACAGACTATGACGATAGTACTCGTTTTGCAGCTATTGGTCAGGGGTTTATGGTAAGAGGTGATGATGGCGGAACAGTAGAGTTCACAAATGACATGAGGGTATTTGTACCACAAAGCACCTCATTAGTGCAATTTAAAAACACTGTTGATCCAGAAACAATAGATTTTGACAACCAAACAAAAAACAATGGTTTTGGCCTCTTAAGAACTGTACGTTTGTTAGTTGAAACCAATGAGCTGTATGGGCGTGAATTGGTCTTGATGTTTTCACCCAACACTACAAAAGGTAAAGATTGGGGCTTTGATGGCAAACACCCCTTACTGATAAACAGCGGTGATAGCTTTTGGCCACTTGTAGGTGAAGAAGATCCTTATGTTATTCAAACCAGACCTTTTGATTTCAATGATAGAATTCCTTTTGGTGTTAAAACTAAAAATGGACAAACCAAATTCAATATCAAGATTAAAGAACGCTTTGGGTTCTCCATAAATATATGGTTGTATGACCGTCAAGAAAACACCTTTCAATTAATTGATGAAGAAAATGGCGCAAATATTACTGTCAATGGCCCTGCAACACAAATCGACAGACGCTTTTTTATAGTTTTCAAAGATCGTACAAGAACTATGGAAGAAGAAAAAGAAGTGAAAGATTTAGTGGTATCAAAGGTTGATTTCTTCCAAAACAACAAAGCAAAACAGCTGGAAGTTTACAATCCAGATGTGTTAGACATTAAATCAGCCTATGTATATGATATGACAGGTAAGGTGGTCATTCAGGAAAATAATTTAGGTAAACAAAACAAATACACCTTTGACACTGCTAGTTTAAGTAGTGGTGTATACTTGGTTAAACTCATTACAGCCGAAGAAGTTGTAATTGATTACAAAGTTACCGTTCATAACAGATAAATATAGAATGTACCCATTCTAAAAAAAGGGCTGATTGAAGAAATTCAATCAGCCCTTTTTGATTCATAGAAGTCTCTGATTATTGCTCAAAAGCTTGCAGTGTCTTGGTAATAATCGAAACACAATCAAGCAGTTGTTCTTTATTCATCACCAAAGGTGGTGCAAAGCGAATGATATTTCCGTGGGTTGGTTTTGCTAATAAGCCATTATCGCGAAGTGCAATACAAATGTCCCAGGCAGTTGAACTGTCTTCAGTATCATTAATTACAATAGCGTTTAATAGACCGCGCCCTCTCACTAATTTGACTATTGAACTGTTTTCTATATATTTTTGCATTTCACTTCTAAACAATTCGCCAAGTACTCTTGAGTTTTGTGTAAGATTTTCATCTTTAACAACTTCCAGAGCTGCCATACCTACTGCTGCTGCAACGGGGTTCCCACCAAATGTGGAACCGTGTTGACCGGGTTTTATAACATTCATTATGTGATTGTCTGCCAGTACTGCCGAAACAGGATAAGCACCTCCTGAAAGGGCTTTTCCAAGGATTAAAATATCAGGGCGACTGTAAGTTGACTGACGTTCACAGTGATTTTCACAAGTACAGTTACCACAAACGGCAAGTAAAGAGCCTGTTCTAGCAATTCCGGTTTGGATTTCATCTGCCATAAAAAGAACATTGTGTTTGTTACACAATTCTTTTGCTTTGCTCATATAATCATCTGCAGGTGTATAAACACCGGCTTCTCCCTGAATGGGTTCAATGAGGAAACCGGCAATATTTTTATTGCTAGTGATGGCTTTTTCCAAAGCTTGTATATCATCATAATCAATTTTTATGAACCCTGGTGTGAAAGGCCCAAAATTCTTTCTGGCATTTTTATCGTTTGAAAAAGAAATAACAGTGGTAGTTCTTCCGTGAAAATTATTCTCTGCAACGATGATTTGTGCTTCGGTTTCTTCAACTCCTTTCACTTCATATGCCCATTTTCTGGCTATTTTTATAGCGGTTTCAACGGCTTCTGCACCAGTGTTCATTGGTAATACCTTGTCAAACTGAAAATAGTCGGTGATGTATTTCTCAAAACGCCCCAGCATATCATTGTGAAAAGCTCTTGAAGTTAACGTAAGCGTTTCCGCTTGACGTGACATGGCATTGACAATTTTAGGATGACAATGACCTTGATTTACTGCAGAGTAAGCTGATAAAAAATCATAGTATTTTTTTCCTTCAACATCCCAAACGTAAACGCCTTCACCTTTACTTAAAACTACAGGAAGCGGGTGGTAATTATGAGCCCCGTGTTTGTCTTCCAGGTCAATGGCTTGTTGTGATGTGATTTTGTCTAAAGTAAGCATAGATGAAATTTTAAAAAGTTAACTAATAGTATTCCTGCTTGGCTTAAATCGTGGAGAGAAATCATCCTTGAAGTACAAAAATAGCTATAATCCGTTAAAATAAATAAAGAATCTCAAAATATTGCGCAATGTCATTTTTAAGCTAAAATGAATAGCTTATTTTTGAAAGTAAAGTAATTATTCATGTCAGATTCCAGAGGGTATTCTTTAAAAAAAATTGCAAAGTACCCATTCGTCTATGCCCGAAATACAAAAGTTGGAATCTTTTTAATGTGTATCGCAATAGCCACCGCATTAACCTATTTTCTAGGTGGTGACCACTTTGTGAGAACACAATATATAGTCCTGTTTTTGTTATTTTTCTCCATATTATTATGGTTTACTGAAGCCATACCTCCCTTTGCCGTAGGTATTTTTATTGTTGGTTATCTCATCTTCTTTATGGGACGGGAAGGTACTATGGATGTGAAGCATTATGTACAAACATGGTCTGATGGGGTCATCTGGTTGTTTTTGGGAGGCTTTTTTCTTGCGGAAGCAATGCGAAAAACAAGACTAGATATCAAGTTACTTATTATTACAGCTCCAAGGTTTGGAGACAAAGCAAAATACATTATTCTGGGACTTATGATTGTCACAGCAATTTTATCGATGGTGATGAGCAATACGGCCACCACGGCTATGATGCTGGCAACGGTAACGCCTCTGTTTTCTAAAATTGACAACAAAGCCCTTCAAAAAGCATTTTTACTGGGTATTCCCTCTGCCGCAGCCATTGGTGGAATGGGAACCATAATTGGTTCGGCACCAAATGCCATTGCCGTGGGTGCGCTGGAGGCTATTGGAATAAAAATCAGTTTTCTGCAATGGATGAGTGTTGGTGTGCCGGTGGCATTGCTCCTCACCTTTATGACCTGGAAGCTCTTATTGAATAAGTACAAACTCGGCGAACTGAAATTATCGATTGATTTTATAAAAGATCTCGAACGCAAAAAAGACCAAAGAAAAGAGGAAAAACTTCAAAAGCGCATTGTACTTATAGTATTAATGCTCACCATTTTTCTTTGGCTTACTTCACAGTGGTCAGGAATTCCGGTGGCTGCTGTTTCAGGAATTCCCATAGTAGCTTTGACGATGATGGGGATTATTGATGCTGATGATGTGAGAAAACTTCCCTGGGATACTCTAATGTTAGTTGCCGGCGGACTGGCCTTGGGAATTGCTATTCAGGAACAAGAACTGGCCCTCTACTTTGTTTCAAAAATAAGTGTGTTTGATATGAACGTATATTTATTGTTAGTGCTCTTTAGTTTACTCACAGTAGCCTTGTCCAATTTTATGAGCAATACGGCTGCGACTACTATTTTAGTGCCGGTGGCAATTTCGCTTATAAGTATTTATGGTGATGTGAATCCTGTTATATTTACAATGGTTATTGGACTAAGTGCTTCGTGTGCCTTGCTCCTTCCTGTTTCTACACCTCCCAATGCCATTGTTTACAGTACCGGACTTGTGGAGCAATCAGAATTCAGGCTTGGTGGTTTATTCATCGGGCTAGCCGGTCCCGTTGTCATTATTTTATGGACCTTACTGCTTACTTTTATTTTTTCCTAAATAGAATTAAATTGGTAGTGAAATAAACAGAAAATCTAAGTCAAACCCTTATTTTTGCCTTATGGCAAGAAAGAAAAACAAAAGACAAATTTTTGAAAATATAGCAGTGTTGGATGCCGGTGCAAAAGGAAAGAGCATCGCGAAGGCACCAGACGGAAAGGTAATTTTCCTAGGCAATGCTATCCCGGGCGATGTAGTGGATATTCAAACTACAAAAAAAAGAAGTGCATATTATGAAGGAGAAGCCATCGCTTTTCACGAGCTTTCAGAAAGAAGAACAGAACCCAAATGTGTTCATTTTGGAATTTGCGGCGGCTGTAAATGGCAAAACATGAAGTATGATGAACAGCTTTATTTTAAAGAAAAAGAGGTTGTCAATAACCTAAAGCGCATAGGAAAAATTGATCTGCCAGATGTTTCTCCAATTTTAGGATCCAAAAACACGTATTATTACAGAAATAAAATGGAGTTTTCATTCTCTGACAGTCGTTGGCTTACTTTTGACGAAATTAATTCAGATATAGAGTTTGAAAATCGCAATGCATTAGGATTCCATATTCCGGGAATGTGGGATAAAATTCTTGATTTAAAAGAATGCCACTTACAAAGAGAACCTTCCAACAGCATCCGCTTGGAAGTAAAAAATTATGCCGTTAAAAACAAGCTTTCATTTTTTAACACCCGAAAACAGGAAGGTTTTTTACGAACCCTAATGATCAGAACCACTAGCATCGGTGAATTAATGGTACTTATTCAGTTTTATAAAGAAAATAGCATCCAACGAGAACAACTGCTCGATCACCTTGCCACTAAATTTCCCGAAATCACTTCATTGCTCTATGCCATTAATCCTAAAGGGAATGACACCTTGTATGATTTAGAAGTCCATTGCTATAAAGGCCGCAATTATATTGTAGAAAAAATGGAAGGACTACAATTTAATATCAACGCAAAGTCATTTTATCAAACCAACTCTGAACAAGCCTATGAGCTATACAAAATCACACGTGAGTTTGCCGGTTTATCAGGAAATGAATTGGTTTATGACCTCTATACCGGGACAGGTACTATCGCACAGTTTGTTGCCAAAAATGCCCAAAAAGTGATTGGTGTTGAATCAGTTCCCGATGCTATAGAAGCAGCAAAACAAAATGCTCAATTAAACAATATTCACAACGTAGAGTTTTTTGTAGGTGATATGAAAAAGATTTTTACAGAATCGTTTATCAGCCGGCATGGACATCCTGATGTTATTATTACAGATCCTCCACGGGATGGCATGCACAAAGATGTTGTTTTACAAATTATGAACGTAGCCCCTCAAAAGATTGTATATGTTAGTTGTAACAGTGCCACACAAGCCCGGGATCTTGAAATGATGGATAAAAAATACAAACTCGTAAAAACACAGGCCGTTGATATGTTTCCACAAACACATCATGTAGAAAATGTTGTACTTTTGGAAAAACGAACATAATGATTAAAAAATTGCTGCTTTTAATTTGTTTACTTACTTTATTTCAAGGGTGTACCAGGGATGACATTTGTCCGGCTGAAACACCTAAAACACCTTTATTAATCATTCAGTTCTTTAATGCTGAAAATCCTGAAGCCTCTAAGGAAGTAAATGCTTTTACCGTTATCAGGCCTGAAGATGAGATTAGTATATTCGCACCTGTTACAACCGATTCAATAGCCATACCACTTTTTACAGGTGCTGATTTTACAGAATATTTTTTTATTTCAAATGCAAATGACAGCATTCAAAATATTGATTTTGTATCCTTTTCTTATCAAAGAGCTGATGAATATATCAATAGGGCTTGTGGTTTTAGAACAAACTTTAAAGAGCTTAATTTTGAATTAGCACTACCCACTCAGCAAAGTTGGATTTCTCAAATGAATATTCAATCCGACAGTATAAATGCAAGAAACCAAGATGAAGCACATTTGTATATTTATCATTAACCTTTTGTTTGTCGTTCAGTTTTTACAGGCTCAAACAACTACTGAAACTTTAGATACTATCAGTAACAAGGAAATCTTTGGCCTTCGGGTGGGACTGGATATTTTTAAACCTGCGAGGACACTCTTTGATGAAGACTTTTCAGGTTTCGAAGTAATGGCAGATTACAGAATATATAAAAACTATTATTTAGCTCTTGAAATTGGTATGGATGAGAAAACTACTTTTGATGACAGAATTACTTCAAAAGGAGAAGGAAGCTATTTTAAAATTGGATTTGACTACAATGCTCATAAAAACTGGTATGGTTTAAACAATATGATTTTTGGTGGGTTACGTTATGGGTATTCTGCATTTTCTCAAGAACTATTGCATTATGAAATAGCAACTGAAGCACTATTTTTTCCACCCGATGTTCGCACAGAAACTATTGAATTCCAAGGGCTCAAAGTTCATTGGGTTGAATTAATTGTGGGCATTAAGGCTGAAGTGCTTAATAATTTATTCTTATCGATAAACTTACATTTAAAGAACAGGGTTGCAGAAAAAACACCTGAAAACTTTGAAAACCTTTACATACCGGGTTTTGGAAGAACCTATGAAAACAGTAAGTTTGGTGCCGGTTTTGGGTATGGTATCAGTTATTTAATTCCAATCTCAAAAAATTAATTAGCCTCTTCGTTTACTTCCTTCATATAGTTCATATTTTACAAAACGAGCTTCCAGCTTTCCGTTAAATGTTTTAATCTTTCTGGAAGGTCTTAAACCAACAAACTTCAATGCCTCCAAATTTGCAGTAATAAACCAGGCTACAGAATTTGAATACCCCCTTTTTAAAGTGTTTCCAATGTCTCCATAAAAAGTTTCTATATCGATACTTAACCGTTCATCATACGGAGGATTAAAAACAATGTGCAACGGTCCACTAGTATTTTTTTCAGTTTTAAAAAAGTCTTCATGACTCACTTTAATAAACTCTTCAAGGTTTGCGTTTTTAATATTTTCTTTCGCTTTAGCTATAGCAGAAGGAGCTTTGTCATATCCAACAATGGTGTAATTAAAATTAGTCATTCGTTTTAAAAGTGCATTTTCAATTACTTCAAACAGCTTTTCGTCATAATCATTCCAATGTTGAAACCCAAATTCTCTTCTGTTGATATTTGCTGGAATATTACAAGCAATCATAGCGGCTTCAATCAAAAACGTGCCACTTCCACACATTGGATCCAAAAAATCACTTTGCCCTTTCCATCCTGATTGTAGCAACAACCCAGCAGCCAACACCTCATTGATAGGAGCAATATTGGTGTCAGTACGATAACCTCTTAAGTGAAGGCTTCCACCTGAACTATCTAACGATAGCGTACACTGATCTCCTTGAATGTGTATGTTGATTTGAAAATTAGGATGTAGAGTATCGATAGATGGGCGTTCACCGGTAGATTCTCGTAATTGATCTACTATAGCATCTTTCACTTTGTGAATAACATATTGAGAATGATTGAAGAAATCTGAAAAGATAGTCGCGTCCAAAGCAAATGTGGTGGTTGGACCAAAATAATCCTGCCAGTTTACTTTTCTGATTTGCTGATATAATTGCTCGTCGTTTCGTGCTTTAAAGCTGTAAATTGGTTTTAAAATTTTGATAGCTGTGCGTAAACACAAATTAGCCTTATACATAAACCCTTGATCACCAAAAAATGAAACATTTCTGGTTCCTGTTACAACTTGCTGAGCACCTAAGTCTTTTAATTCTTTGGCAAGGACTTCTTCAAAACCAAACATGGTTTTAGCAAGCATTTTAAAATTTTTTTCCATAAAACAACTTCTTAATGCTGCAAAAATACATTAATTTAGACGTCATAATGAAATACAATGCAAAAACTGAACGAATCCTGGTTTAGCTCCTGGTTTGATACTCCATACTACCATATTTTATATAAAGACAGAGATTATAAAGAAGCCGAGCACTTTATGAAAAAGCTTACTGGCTATCTCAAACTTTCAAAAGGTGATTCCATACTTGATCTTGCTTGTGGCAGGGGAAGACATTCAATTAGTCTTAACAAACTTGGTTTTGATGTGACTGGAGTTGACATTTCACCTGCAAGTATCGTATATGCAAAAGATTTTGAAAATGATACTTTACATTTTAAAGTACACGATATGTGTAAACCTTTTCCGTCAAAATTTGATGCTGTTTTTAATCTTTTTACAAGTTTTGGCTATTTTGAAAAGGAAGAAGACAATCTTAGGACACTTTATTCAGTAAAATCAAACTTAAATGAAGGCGGAAAAGGAGTTATTGATTTCATGAATGTAAATTATGTACTTCAAAATTTAATTGAAAAGGAAACTAAAACCGTCAATAAAATCAAATTTCTTATTCATCGGTATGAAAAAGAAGGTTACCTATACAAAGATATCTCATTTACAGATGTTAATGAAAGCTATACGTTCACTGAAAAAGTAAAAATACTCACTTTGGATGATTTTCACTCCTATTTTAAAAAAGTGGGAATTGATTTAATATGTACTTTTGGAAATTACAATTTAGAAAGTTTTGATGTAAATAATTCAACTAGATTAATCCTGATTTTTAATTAATGAACTACCTTTTACCAATTCTTTCCATTGCAATTGGATTCTTATTTGTGATCCTTTTTAAACCAAAAAAGCCAGCAAGCATAAAGCTTTTCCTCGCTTTTAGTGGTGCCTTTTTACTAGCTCTCACCGTTTTTGAATTATTACCTGAAGTATATAAATCTCAAAGCAACTATGTGGGTGTTTTTATAATGGTTGGTATTATTCTCCAAATATTTCTTGAATTTTTCTCAAAAGGTGCTGAGCATGGACATGTGCATCTACATACACAAGATAAAACTTTTCCTTGGATGCTTTTTTTAAGTCTCAGTATACATGCATTTTTGGAAGGGATGCCCATACACAGTCACGACCATTTGGTTCTTGGTATAGTAATTCACAAAGTGCCCATTGCTATTATTCTAACCCTGTTTTTTATTCAGGCAAAATATTCAAAAAAACAAACCTTCATTTTCTTACTCTTATTTGCTGTTATGACACCCGCCGGAAGTCTAGCAGCAGATAAAATACAATTTTTTAATGCTTATTCAGTTGAGATTACAGCTTTGGTTATTGGAATTTTCTTACATGTATCAACTACCATATTATTTGAAAGTAGTGAAGGCCATAAATTTAATATGGCAAAATTACTGATAGTTATCTTTGCTGCTTTTCTAGCTTACATGCTTTAGATGACTTTTAAAAAAATGAACAAATAGTGAAAAAAACTGCCCAGCAAAACAAAAATATGCCAGACTACGTGAAAGAATTTAACCCGGTGCCTTATATAAAAAAGGATTCCCACGGTATAAAACACCCCCCCAAGAGCCAGAAGCGTTAATCCTAAAGCGTCTGTTCTTTCATACAATACATTGAAGTCAATAGCAATCAACCATCCCATAACCACATAGAGTATTAGAGAAATAGTTTCAAATCTTCCCGTAAAAAAGAGTTTTAATATAGCTCCTACAGCTACTATTCCCCATACTGTCCAGAAAAGTTCCCAACCTAGGCTATCTTCCAACAATAACAAAACAATAGGACTATAGGTGCCTGCTATTAAAACATAAATACTAATATGATCCAGTATTCGCAACTTATCCTTATGGGATGTGCGCTTTTCAAAATGATAAAAAGTAGAAGAGAAATAAAGTAAAACAAGTGAACTGCCATAGAGAGAAACACTTAAAATACTTTGAAACGTTCCTTTTGCTTCATATAGAAGTAGGAGAATAAAACCCAAAATACTGAGTAAAAAACCTATTCCGTGAGTAAGCCAGTTATAAAACTCTTCTTTTTCTGTTTGTGTTCGCATTCTAATAAATTCAGAAATAAAAATAAGAAGATTATATTACAGTTTTGTAATTTTAAAAGTCTAGTAAACAAAAAAACCCTTCATCGATTGATGAAGGGTTTTAA
>NZ_CAXBAN010000032.1:0-11739 GCF_963973675.1 uncultured Planktosalinus sp.
CATCAGCACCTAATTTTGCGCAATCAATAATATGCATAGTATGGCGCACTGATGCCGCCAATATTTCTGTTTCAAAGGCATAGTTGTCAAAAATCAATCTGATTTCTGCAATTAAGTTTAAACCGTCGGTTGAAACATCATCCAACCTTCCGATAAAGGGTGAAACATAGGTAGCACCGGCTTTTGCAGCAATCAATGCTTGACCGGGTGAAAATATCAGTGTACAATTAGTTTTGATTCCTTGGTCACTAAAATATTTAATGGCTTTGATACCCTCTTTGATCATTGGTATTTTTACAACAATTTGTTCGTGTAATCCGGCCAGCTCCTCTCCTTCTTTGATCATTCCTTCAAAATCAGTAGCAATAACCTCAGCAGATACATCACCGTCAACAATATTACAAATATCTACATAGTGCTTTAGAATGTTGTTTTTTCCGGTAATACCTTCTTTAGCCATCAACGAAGGGTTGGTAGTAACACCATCTAAGATTCCAAGATCCTGAGCTTCTTTGATTTGGTTTAAATTGGCTGTGTCGATAAAGAATTTCATAAGTTTTGATTAAAATTGATTGTAAAATTAAGAAAGCAAAATAATATGCTTACAAATTTACCAAATTTTTATACATCCGGTCTGTTGATAACTACTTTAATTTATAGTGATTCATCAGCATTTTTTCATACATTTTTCCGGGAAGTGATTTTTTCAATACTACGGAGGTTTTCTGCATAAAATCACCCACTTTATATCGAACTTTGGGGTGCTTGGAAATGATTATTTTAAAAATTGCTTTGGCCATTTCTTTAGGGTCTTTACCATCATCTACATGAGCGTTCATCAGCTCCAAAGTATCTCCATAAGCTTCTCTATAGGGAGAGTTTTTAACTAAAGGCACATGATATCGTCCAGATGCAATATTTGTCGCAAAATCCCCCGGAGCCACATTGGTAAATTCAATACCAAACTGTTTAGTTTCCATTCTAAGAGCCTCTGTAGTTATTTCAAGTGCCGATTTGCTGGCAGAGTAAAAGCCTCTGTAGGGTAAACCCATATATGCTGCTATTGAAGTTACATTAATCACTAAGCCTGATTGTTGCAATCTCATAGTAGGTAAAACCGCTTTTATCATTCTTACTGGACCGTAAAAATTAGTTTCAAAAACACCTTGTATTTCCTCTTCAGGTGTTTCTTCAACGGGGCCCGTTATACCCATCCCGGCATTATTGATTAACACATCTACTCTTCCTTTTTCTGAAATTACTTGATCTACAAATTTGTTGACTGAATTGGTGTCTCTTACATCGAGTTTAAATAAAGGAAATATACTCTCTTTATAGTTCTCAGGATTTCTGCTCGAGCCAATAACCTGAAAACCTTTCACGGTTAAATACTCACCAATGGATTTTCCAATTCCGGAAGAAGCTCCGGTAATGCAAACTACTTTTGACATATACATTCAATTTCTACAAATATCCAATAATTTTTAGATATGTCAGAAACCTGAATTAATTTAAAGTAAAATAAGAGGTATTTGTAAAGAAGGAAAGTGTAAATATTACAAACAAAAAATGGCAAGCTACCTACATCACACCGCTACGACCGTCTACCCTTGCTGCGTTCCCACCCTGGGGGATTCAACAGGAGCTGGTTGTGTAGGACTTGCCACTGCAAAGATACTACCTTTTTAAGCTTTTGCAAGATTTTTTTAATAATTAAAACCTAAAAGTTTGAACGCAAATAGTACATTTGTGTGCAACTATTCACAATTCACTTATTTTTATACCAATGCGATTTTATAAGACCGTTTTACCATTTATTTCCTTACTTCTTTTTTCATGCGGTAGCCAAAATGAAACCAAAAATTTCAACATATCAGTAGAAGGTGCCAAACCTTCCTTCAGCAATAATCAAACAATTTTGGTGAGCATTGAAAACCCCAATCAAAAAGAAATTGATTCCATCATTTATTTCATAGACCAGCAACAAATGGGTAAAACTAGTACAAACACCCCGTTTAACATACCTCTGGAAAATCAAAAATTGGGAAACCGCCGGTTGCACGCAAAAATTTATTTCAATAGTAAAACAGAAACACCCTCCAAAGATTTATATGTGTTGGCTTCAGAAAAACCAAAACTCTACACCTATCAAATCTTAAACGAATATCCCCACGATGTGGAAGCCTATACTCAAGGATTGGAGTTCCACGGGGACACTCTTTATGAAAGTACCGGTCAATATGGAAAGTCATCCCTTCGAAAAACAAATTACAAAACCGGTGAAGTACTTCAAAACACTCCACTGGATAGAAACTATTTTGGAGAAGGCATCACTATTTTAGACAATAAAATATACCAACTTACCTGGCGTGAGAAAGTAGGGTTTATTTACAATCTCAAAACATTCGAAAAAACAGGAAGTTTCATCTACTCTAAAAGTGAAGAAGGATGGGGTCTCTGTAATGACGGAAAAACAATTTATAAAAGTGACGGGACAGAAAAAATATGGACACTCAATAAAGAAAACCTTACTGAAGAAAGCTATATTGAAATTTTCACCAATACTAGCAGAATAAAAAGTGTGAATGAATTGGAATATGTAGAAGGAAAAATATATGCCAACATTTTTCAAAAAAACGCCATCGCAATCATCAACCCTCAAAACGGTGCTGTTGAAGGAGTCATAGACCTAAAAGGCCTTCAGGCACGGGTCACCCAACATCGGTTTCTGGATGTTTTAAATGGTATAGCCTACAAAGGCGAACCCAATAAACTTTTTGTAACTGGAAAAAACTGGGACAAACTTTTTGAAATTGAGATTATTGAAAAACAATAATTTATCCTCTTGATGGTTATTAGTTATTAGTTAATAGTTATTTTTGAATGCTATTTTATAAAAAGATTAAATGAAATACTTATATACCCTAAGTTTATTAATGCTCATTATTTTATGGAGCTCTTGCCGAAATGATTTTGACACCCTCCCGAGTACAGGAAATTTGGAGTTTTCAAAAGATACAGTCTATCTTGATACTGTTTTTTCAAATATTGGTTCCAGTACTTACACTTTAAAAGTCTATAACAGGAGTGATGAAGATATCTCAATCCCTTCGGTTAAATTAAGCCAGGGTGAAAACTCCTCCTACCGTTTAAATGTGAATGGTCGCGCCGGAAAAACCTTTAACAATGTTCAAATTCTTGCTAAGGACAGTATTTTTGTGTTTGTAGAAACTACTTTTGACATCAACAATCAGCCCGGAAGTCTGGAATTTTTATACACTGATGCCATAGAGTTTGACAGCGGTAGCAATCAACAGGATGTAACCCTGGTAACTTTAGTACAAGATGCTGTATTTCTATATCCGCAAAGGTTTGAAGACGGCACCATTGAAACCTTACTCCTGGGAATTGATGAAGAGGACAATGAAATAAGAGTCGAAGGCTTCTTTCTTGATGAACAACACCTGACTTTTACCAATGAAAAACCCTATGTGATTTATGGCTATGCAGCAATTCCATCAACAAAAACCTTAACTATTGAACCTGGAGCCCGCATTCATTTTCACGAAAACAGTGGTATTATAGCTTACAATCAAGCCACTGTAAAAGCAATTGGGGCACCTAGCACTGACCCGGAACAACTGGAAAATGAAATAATTTTTCAAAGTGACCGCTTGGAACCGGCCTTTGAAGACATTCCTGGACAATGGGGAACCATTTGGCTAACCGCCGGAAGCACCGCTCACGAATTCAACCATACAACCATAAAAAATGCCACGGTTGGAATTTTAATGGATAGCAATGATGGCACTTCAAATCCTACTCTCTCACTTAAAAACACACAAATTTATAACAGCGCAAATGTTGGCTTATTAGCTACAACTGCAAATGTTGATGGAGAAAATGTAGTGATAACAAATAGTGGTCAAACATCTCTATACTGCTCGCTGGGTGGAACCTACAATTTCAGACATTCCACTTTTGCCAATTACTGGAATAGAGGATTTAGAAATTTCCCCGCAGTAATCATAGACAATTCACTTCAGGTGAGTGATACCGAAATACTGATTGCCGATTTAAATCAGGCGTCATTCAGTAATTGCATTATCTACGGAAGTGAACCAAGAGAATTTTTCCTGAACAAAGAAGATGGGGCCGCCTTTAATATTAATTTTAAAAACAGCCTGCTGCGATTTGAAGATCCCCAGGGCCAGTTTGCAGACAACCCCCTGTTTGACTTCTCAAATTCTGATCTTTATACCAATTCAGTATTCAATCAGGACCCGGTGTTTTTCAACACTGAAATCAATCAGTTATATATTAGTAATGAATCTGGAGCCAACGGTATAGGCGATCCAGCTACTTCTCAATTGGCACCCTTTGACCTGTTGGGAACCCCAAGAGGAAATCCTTCAGATGCAGGAGCTTATGAAAGCATTATATTTCCAGAAGACTAACCGGTTTATTAATAAAAATCCACATTTATCAAAATGTGGATTTTTATTTCCAGTTCATTTTTATGAAGTAAATAATGGTTTTGAAGACATCAACTCCTTTACTTTGGCACCTATTACATCTAATAATTGTTCATCTTCAAAATTTGAAATAGCCTCATCAATTAAATCAACAATATAAATCATATCTTTCTCCTTCAAACCTCTAGTAGTTACTGCCGGTGTTCCCAAACGAATACCTGAAGTAATAAAAGGCGATTGATCATCGAAAGGAACCATATTCTTGTTTACAGTAATCGTTGCTTTTCCAAGCGCCTCTTCTGCTTGTTTGCCTGAAAGTCCCTTGTTTCGCAAATCAATTAACATCATATGATTATCAGTACCTCCAGAAACTACATCATAGCCTTTATCCATAAAAGCCTGTGCCATTGCAGCAGCATTTTTCTTTACCTGTATCATATAATGTAAAAAATCATCTGTCAAAGCTTCTCCAAAAGAAACTGCTTTGGCAGCAATGATATGCTCAAGAGGTCCACCTTGATTCCCCGGAAATATACCACTATCAAGTAATGAAGACATTTTTCTGAGAGTTCCGTTTTTTAAAGTAATTCCAAAAGGATTATCAAAATCTTTTCCCATCACAATAATTCCACCACGTGGACCACGTAATGTTTTGTGTGTCGTACTGGTACAAATATGACAATGTGGAACAGGGTCTTGTAGTATACCCTTGGCAATCAATCCAGCAGGATGAGCCATGTCAGCCAGTAAAATAGCCCCTACTTTGTCTGCTATCTCCCGAAAACGCTTGTAATCTATTTCACGTGCATAAGCAGAAGCACCCGCAATAATCATTTTAGGCATCTCACGTACAGCAATTTCCTCAACTCGATCATAATCAATCAAGCCGGTTTGCTTATCTACACCATAAAAAACAGGGCGATACAGTTTCCCTGAAAAATTTACTGGTGAGCCATGAGTAAGATGCCCTCCGTGGGATAAATCAAACCCAAGAAAAGTGTCTCCAGGTTTTAAACACACTGAAAACACAGCAGTGTTTGCTTGTGATCCGGAATGGGGTTGTACATTGACATATTCTGCACCAAAAAGAGCCTTAGCCCTATCGATAGCGAGTTGCTCAACTTGATCAACTATCTGACAACCACCATAATAACGCCTTCCGGGATAACCTTCTGCATATTTGTTGGTAAGCACAGAACCTGCTGCTGCCAACACTTCACGGCTCACAAAATTTTCTGAAGCAATGAGTTCGAGTCCATTTTTCTGTCTTTCTTCTTCCTGTTTGATCAATTCAAAAAGTGGGGTGTCTTGAAACATAATATCGGTTTTTGTTAAATCTGCATCAAAAATAAGAATAACATTCGGTTAGTATTCTTAAAATTATATATTTGAATAGAATTTTTTTAACACTAACAAATTTAAAGACTATGTCAATTACAGCAAACGATCCTAATAGAAAATCCTGGCTTCCTGTTGATAAGGATTCCGATTTTCCAATTCAAAATATTCCCTTTGGTGTCTTTTTAACCAGAGATGATGTGATAACCGTTGGCACACGCATCGGTGATTTTGCAATAGATCTTGGCGCACTCCACCAATTAGGCTATTTTGACGGAATAGAATTAACTGATGATATTTTTCTTCAAGATACCCTAAACGATTTTATTTCAGACGGAAAAAAAACCTGGAGGCTGGTTCGTAACCGCATTGCAGATATTTTTGATGAAAAAAACACAGCGCTTAAAGACAACAAAGAGCACCACGATCGGGTTATTTTTACTATGGATGAAATAGAAATGCAGCTACCTGTTCAAGTTGGTGATTATACAGATTTTTATTCCAGCAAAGAGCATGCTACCAATGTAGGCGCAATGTTTCGAGACCCCGAGAACGCTCTTTTACCCAATTGGTTACATATTCCAGTTGGTTACCATGGAAGAAGTTCTTCAATAATACCAAGCGGAATTAATGTGAGAAGACCTAACGGACAAACCTTGCCCGCAGGAGCCGACAAACCCGTTTTCGGTCCTTCGAGATTGGTAGACTTTGAATTAGAAATGGCTTTTATTACCACCGATGCCAATGACCTTGGAGAACCAATTCCAATTGCTGAAGCAGAAGACTATATCTTCGGTTTGGTGCTTTTCAATGACTGGAGCGCCCGCGATATTCAAAAATGGGAATATGTACCATTGGGACCCTTCTTGGCAAAAAGTTTCGCTTCAACAATTTCCCCCTGGATTGTAACACTTGATGCGTTACAACCATTCAAAACCGAAAGTCCAAAACCGGAAATTGAACCACTTCCCTACCTGCAAACAACCGGTAAAAAAAGCTATGATATCTATTTGGAAGCATACATCACTCCCGAAAATGGAACACCAAACAGAGTGAGTCAGTCCAACTTCAAATACATGTATTGGAATATGAGTCAGCAACTGGCACATCATACTATAAATGGTTGCCCCGTAAAAAGCGGTGACATGATGGGAAGCGGAACTATTTCTGGTCCAACACCAGACTCCTATGGATCTATGCTGGAATTGACCTGGCGAGGTGAAAAACCCATCAAATTGAATGACGGTAGTGAACGAAAATTCATCAATGATAATGATACCGTCACCCTGAGAGGTTATTGTCAAAATAATGAAGTGCGTATTGGTTTTGGAGAATGTGCTACTAAAATCCTTCCGGCCTTGAAGTTATAAATACTTTTGACAAATAAGATATGGAGTAAAAAAGCAGGACTTAAGTTTACCAATCAATGAATTCAATTGAAATTTATTTACGATGACAAAATCTCAACTATCTAAACACTTCTAACGATAATTCTGTTTGGAGTTTTAAGTCCTGTTCCGTTTTGGCATTACAATTGTAATCTCATAAATAGAACCAACAACTATTTGTTATGAAAAAAGGAGTCCTCATAATGGTGTTAGCTACTATAATAATGGCATGCAGCAGCATAAAACGTAGTGAAAAAGCACTTAACAAAGGTGCCTATGAGCAAGCAATAGAAATAGCCGTCAAAAAAATTCAAAAAAATAAAACATCTAATAAAAGTCGGGAGCTTATTCCGGTGCTTGAAGAAGCCTTTGCAAAATACAATGAACAAACATTAAATAAAATTCAATTTCTTGAAAAGGAAAGCAATTTAAATTCCAAAAAGGAAATCCTAGCCCTTTACACCCGTTTGAATCAAACACAAAACAAAATCAAACCTTTACTCCCTTTGGTTGTAAATAGTCGTGAAGCCTCATTTGAAATGAATGATTATAGTAATCAACTCATTCAAGCCAAAGATGAATATGCCGATGTACTTTATGAAAAAGCAAAAAAAGCTATGTCCAAGGGCACAAAAGTCGATTATAGAAAAGCATATAATTCTCTTGTGGAGCTTGAAAAATTAGTACCTTACTACAAGGATGTTGACCAATTGATAAGAGAAACACATTATTTTGGAACCGACTATGTTTTTGTAGAACTTAAAAACGCAACAAACATAATGATTCCTCAAAGGCTTGAAAGAGACCTGCTTGATATCAACACCTATAGGTTGGATGATTTTTGGACTGAATATCATAGCATTAATCGAAGGGATATTGATTACGATTTTGATGTTATTCTAGAGTTTAGAAATATTTTAATTTCTCCAGAACAAATCCGTGAACGTGAAATACCACTTGAACGAGAAATTAAAGACGGATATACTTATGAAATTGACCGCAATGGCAACTATGTACTCGACAGTCTGGGAAATCGAAAAAAGATTGACCGCTACGTGAATGTAAAAGGCATTCTCTATGAAACCACCCAAACTAAAGCTATCAATGTGAATGGTATGGTAAACTATTTTGATGTCCAAAAAAAACAAACCATCAACAGTTACCCAATGGAAACAGAGTTTATTTTTGAGCACGCTTTTGCAACTTTCAATGGCGATGAAAGGGTTTTAAACAGCAATGAAAGAAGATTGCTCAAAAACCGACCCCTACCTTTTCCAAGCAACGAGCAAATGCTCTATGATGCTTCAAGCGAAATTAAAAACCGCCTGAGCACTATTTTAAAAAGGAATAAATTCAGATAATCAATCATTAGGTTATCAAAAAAAAAATCGAAAAATCCTTATTAAAAAATTTCAGGCTTTATATATTAAAACACCCTTAAAATTGAATGGAACTTATTTCACTATGGGAAGCGTGATTAACACATTTACCGTTTTGGATAATCAAAAGTTGAGGAGACTGATGCCATACCTGAAAACGGGCCGCGACTTCATCTGAAACAAACCTGTAAGAAAGTAAATCTAGATAATACAAATCCACGACCTCTTCTCCTGCATTATAATCCCGTTCAAACTGCTTCAACACCATCCGGCTGATACCACATCGCGTAGAATGCTTGAAGATAGCTACCGGTTTAGTTTTGGAAGTTTCAATGATCTCATCTAGCTTAGAAACAGAAGTAAGCTGTTTCCACGGGATTTCTCTTTTAGGTTCCTGAGGTATTTTATCTGACGAAAATATTTTGTTTAGAAAACTCATTTATTTCGATTTGGTTTCAAACTCAAAAGATAAGAAGAATTTGACACAACTCATTAATTTTATTAAATATGCTATATAATTTCAAAAATAATAATTTTAATATTTCGGCTTTCCATCCTTCTTAAAATTATTACCAATTGAAAAACTAACGACACACATTTTCAAGTCAAAAAGTCACTAATTCAGACCTGTTTTCAAGACACTTTGTCATAAAATAGATGTGGCGCGGGATTTGAATAAAGAGACGTGAGGCATTATATTTAAGTGCCTAGCCTTAAGTCTAAAAAATAAAATTAAGAATAATTAAACAACGAGACACCTCCCCAAGTCAACTTGGGGATGGGCAATAGAAAATATGAATTTCAATAAATTTACTATCAAATCACAGGAAGCCGTGCAGCAAGCACAGCAACTGGCACAAAGCCTGGAGCATCAGCAAATTGAACCAGAACATCTACTAAAAGCTATGCTTGAAGTAGATGAAAATGTCATTCCTTTTTTACTGAAGAAACTCAATGTAAATATGCAAACACTCAAGCAAGTGCTTGATGCTTCTGTAAAAGGATTTCCCAAAGTGAGCGGCGGTCAACTTATGCTTTCACGCATTGCACAAACCGTATTGAACGACGCAAGTATCATCGCTGAGAAGCGCAAAGATGAGTTTGTGTCTATTGAGCATTTATTGCTTGCTCTCTTCAAATCGGGCGGAAAAGTGGCGCAGCTCTTAAAAGATCAGAGTGTCACCCAAAAAGCCTTGGATGCAGCCATTGACGAGCTGCGAAAAGGCGACCGTGTCACGTCACAAAGTGCTGAGGAAACATACAACGCACTGAACAAATATGCCAAAAATCTCAACCAATTGGCGCGCGACAACAAACTCGACCCCGTTATTGGACGGGATGAGGAAATACGTCGAATCCTTCAGATTTTAACACGAAGAACCAAAAACAACCCCATGCTTGTGGGTGAACCCGGCACCGGTAAAACGGCTATAGCAGAAGGACTCGCCCACAGAATTGTAGACGGCGACGTGCCTGAAAACCTAAAAGACAAAGAAATATACTCACTCGATATGGGTGCCCTCATCGCCGGTGCCAAATACAAAGGCGAATTTGAAGAGCGTCTCAAAGCGGTCATCAAAGAAGTCACTTCCAGCGACGGGAACATCGTATTGTTTATTGACGAAATCCACACCCTTGTGGGAGCCGGTGGTGGTGAAGGGGCTATGGATGCTGCCAATATCTTAAAGCCCGCGCTTGCACGTGGGGAACTGCGAGCTATCGGTGCCACAACATTGGATGAATACCAGAAGTATTTTGAAAAAGATAAAGCACTGGAACGCCGGTTTCAGAAAGTGCCATTTCCATCCTGCGTGGTATCAAGGAAAAATATGAAACTCACCACAAGGTGCGCATTAAAGACGATGCGATTATCGCAGCAGTGGAACTTTCGCAACGCTATATCACTAACCGCTTTTTACCCGACAAAGCCATCGACTTAATGGACGAGGCCGCTTCAAAACTGCGTATGGAAATCAACTCTAAACCCGAAGAACTGGATGTTTTGGATAGAAAAATCATGCAACTGGAAATCGAGATTGAGGCCATCAAACGCGAGAAGGATGAAACCAAATTAAAATCACTCCGTTCTGAACTCGGCAACCTCAAAGAAGAACGCAATGAGTTGAATGCAAAATGGAAAAGTGAAAAGGAGTTAGTAGAAAGCATTCAAAGCATCAAAACCGAAATCGAGGAATACAAACTCGAAGCAGAACGAGCCGAGCGTGATGGCGATTATGGAAAAGTAGCCGAATTGCGCTACGGAAAAATAAAAGATGCTCAGGAGAAACTTGAAAAGCAACAAAAATTGGTAGCCGAAAAATCAGAAAACTCACTAATCAAAGAGGAAGTCACCAATGAAGACATCGCCGAAGTCGTTGCCAAATGGACGGGGATTCCGGTGACCAAAATGCTGCAAAGCGATCGCGAGAAACTCCTCAAACTGGAAGACCATCTGCACAAGCGTGTGGTGGGACAACAGGAAGCCATCGTTGCTGTGAGCGATGCCATAAGAAGAAGCCGTGCCGGGTTACAAGACCCTAAAAAACCTTTGGGCTCCTTCCTCTTCCTGGGAACTACCGGTGTAGGTAAAACAGAGCTTGCAAAAGCATTGGCCGAATACCTCTTTGACGATGAAAACGCCATGACACGCATTGATATGAGTGAATATCAGGAACGCCATAGCGTGAGCCGACTAGTGGGAGCACCTCCTGGTTATGTGGGCTATGATGAAGGCGGTCAATTAACCGAAGCCGTGAGACGCCGCCCCTACTCTGTCGTGTTGCTTGACGAAATCGAAAAAGCACACCCAGACACCTTCAATGTCCTATTGCAAGTACTTGATGAAGGTCGTTTGACAGACAATAAAGGCCGTGTAGCCGATTTTAAAAACACCATCATCATAATGACTTCCAATATGGGAAGCCATCTAATTCAAGAGAAGTTTGATGCCATCAAGGATATCGACAGCGCGATGGAAGGAGCCAAAGTAGAAGTACTGGCGCTACTCAAACAAAGCGTCCGCCCCGAGTTCCTGAACCGTATTGATGATATTGTAATGTTTACACCACTTAGTAAAGCCAACATCAAAGAAATTGTGGGCTTACAATTAAAAGGCCTAAGCAAAATGTTGTCAAAACAAAATATCACCCTCGAGATCTG
>NZ_CAXBAN010000033.1:0-11387 GCF_963973675.1 uncultured Planktosalinus sp.
ATGATTGAGTACATTCTGATGTCAATCTCTTCTTTATCGGCAATTTGTCTTGCATTCCCCATTGGGCGTACATTGAATCCAATGATGACTGCATCTGATGCAGAGGCCAGCAATACATCACTCTCAGTTATTGGTCCGACAGCTTTGTGAATGATATTAATTTGGATTTCTTCAGTTGACAGTTTTTGGAAGGAATCTGTAAGTGCTTCAACAGAACCATCTACATCTGCTTTTAAAATTACATTCAATTCTTTGAAATCACCTAAAGCAATACGTCTGCCAATTTCATCAAGAGTAATGTGACGTTGTGTTCTAACTGATTGTTCTCTTTGTAACTGGGTTCGTTTTGTTGCAATTGCCTTTGCTTCTCTTTCATCTTCATAAACAGCAAACTTATCACCTGCCTGAGGTGCTCCATCGATCCCTAATACTGAAACAGGTGTTGCAGGTCCGGCAGATTTAATATTGTGTCCGCGTTCATCGTGCATTGCTTTGACTTTTCCGCTGTGTTGACCGGCTAAGATGTAATCTCCAATATTTAGAGTACCTGATTGTACTAATATTGTTGATACATACCCTCTTCCTTTATCAAGAAAAGCTTCAACAACAGTTCCGGTTGCCAGTTTATTTGGGTTTGCTTTTAATTCGAGTAATTCGGCTTCGAGAAGTACTTTTTCCAATAATTCTTTAACACCGGTTCCCTGTTTTGCAGAGATATCGTGAGACTGAATTTTACCCCCCCAATCTTCAACCAGCAGATTCATCCCGGCCAGTTTTTCTTTTATTTTTTCAGGGTTTGCTTCGGGTCTGTCAATTTTATTAATTGCAAACACTATGGGTACTCCGGCAGCCTGCGCATGAGAGATGGCTTCTTTTGTTTGTGGCATGACATCATCATCTGCGGCTACTACAATTATGGCAAGGTCGGTTACTTTGGCACCTCTGGCACGCATTGCTGTAAAGGCTTCGTGACCTGGAGTATCCAGGAATGTAATTTTCTGTCCGTTTTCAAGTTGCACTGCATAGGCTCCAATATGTTGAGTAATTCCTCCTGACTCTCCTGCAATTACATTTTCCTGACGGATGTAATCTAATAAAGAGGTCTTACCGTGGTCAACGTGTCCCATTACGGTAACGATTGGCGCCCTTGGTTCAAGATCTTCAGGGTTTATTACTTCTTCAACAGTGGTGTCCTCATCATCGGCAGTTACAAACTTCACTTCATATCCAAACTCGTCTGCTACAATGCTTAATGTTTCAGCATCAAGTCTTTGATTCATTGTAACCATCATTCCAAGGGTCATACAGGCAGAAATAATGTCTGTAACAGGAACGTTCATCAATGTCGAAAGTTCATTAACAGAAACAAATTCTGTAACCTGAAGCACTTTACTTTGTGCTTCCTGACTTGCAATTTCATCTTCTGACTTTTGACGGTGTGTATCTCTTTTATCCCTTCTGTATTTTGCAGCTTTACCTTTAGAAGATTTCCCCTGAAGTTTTTCAAGCGTTTCTTTGATTTGCTTTTGTACTTCTTCTTCGCTTGGTTCCTCTTTATGGGTTACTTGTCTACCACGTCCTTTGGATGCTTTGCCTCTTGAAGCACCACCTGAAGCTGAACCGCCTCTTGTTGGTTCTTTGGCAATTCTTTTTCTCTTTCCTTTAGAATCTTTAGAATCCTTGGAGTCTTTTGAAGCACCCGGTTTTGGCTTTTCTGTTTTCTTTTTAGATTTTTTAAATTGATCAAGGTCAATTTTTTCACCTGTAAAGTTTGGCCCATTCAGTTTTGTATACTTTGTTTCTGAAAAGGTTGAGCCTTCTTTTTCTTCAGTATCTACAGCTTTGGGTTTGGCTTGTTTTGTATCTTCTTTGGTTTTTTTGGTGTCAGCTTTTGGTTTTTCTTCTTCTTTGGGTTTTTCTTCTACAGGCTTTTTCTTTTCTACAACTTTTTCTTCGGGTTGTTTTTCCTCTGCAGGTTTTTCCTCAATGGGTTTTTCTTCTTTTTGGGTTTGCTCTTTTTTGGGTGCGTCAAGATCAATTTTACCCACTGTTTTGGGCCCGTCCAACTTTGACTGTGCTTTGACTACTTCTTTTTCTTTGGCTTCAGCAGCTTTTTGTTTTTCTTCCTGCTCTTTTTCTCTTGCCAATCGCAGTTCTTCCTTTTCTTTTTTCTTTTCTTCGCTTACTTCTTTTGAGGCTACTTTTTTTGATTTATCAGTTTGAAATTCATCAAATAAAATTTGATACACTTCTTCTGATATTTTTGTAGTGGGTCGTGCTTCGATTTCTACACCTTTTGTTTTCAGAAAATCCATAGCTCGATCAAGCGAAATATTGAATTCGCGCAAAACTTTGTTTAACCTCATTGTGTTTACTTCACCCATAAAGTATTTTTACTGTTTTTTTTTATTTTTCAGAAACTGTTTCTGTTTTATTCAAATTCTTCTTTAAGTATATTGATGACCTCTCTGATGGTTTCTTCTTCAAGATCGGTTCTTTTTATAAGGTCATCGATATCTTGATCTAGAATTTGTTTGGCTGTGTCGAGTCCAATTCTTGAGAATTCATCAATAATCCATCCTTCGATTTCGTCTGAGAATTCTCTTAATTCGACATCTTCTTCTTCTTCAACTCCTTCTCTAATCACATCTATTTCGTATCCGGTTAATTGTCCTGCAAGTCTGATATTGTGTCCTCCTCGACCAATGGCTTTAGACACTTCTTCCAACTTGAGAGTCACCTCGGCGTGTTTGGTTTCGTCATTGATTGAAATTGAAGTAATTTTAGCAGGGCTTAAAGCGCGGGAAATATACAAATTTGTATTTGCAGTATAGTTAATAACATCTATATTTTCATTTCCTAGTTCACGAACGATGCCGTGAATTCTGGATCCCTTCATTCCTACACAAGCTCCAACAGGGTCTATTCTGTCGTCATAAGAGTCTACTGCAACTTTTGCTTTTTCGCCGGGGATTCTCACCACATTTTTAACTGTAATCAAGCCGTCAAAAACTTCAGGAATTTCCTGTTCAAATAATTTTTCAAGAAACTTGTTGCTTGTTCTTGACATTATGATAGCAGGTTTATTCCCTTTGAGTTCTACACTTTCAATAATTCCTCTTACGTTGTCTCCTTTTCTAAAAAAGTCTGAAGGAATTTGTTTTTCTTTTGGTAAAATAATTTCATTGCCCTCGTCGTCTAGCAAGATGACTGCCCGGTGTCTAATATGATGAACTTCGGCTGTGTAAAGTTCGCCTTCAAGGTCTTTAAATTGCTTGTATATATTGGTATTATCGTGTTCGTGTATTTTTGAAATAAGGTTTTGGCGCAGTGCCAAAATTGCTCTTCTTCCAAGATCAACCAGTTTTACTTCTTCAGGAACATCTTCACCCACTTCAAAATCGGGTTCAATTTTTCTTGCATCGCTAAGGGAAATTTCTTGGTTTGGGTCTTCCACTTCACCATCGGGAACTACAGTTCTGTTTCTCCAGATTTCCAAATCTCCTTTATCTGGGTTTATGATAATATCAAAATTATCATCGTCTCCATATTTCTTTTTCAAGGTGGCTCTAAATACGTCTTCTAGGATTGCCATCAGGGTCACCCTATCGATAAATTTATCGTCTTTAAATTCTGAAAAAGATTCAATCAATGCGATATTTTCCATATCTGTACTTAGTTAAATATTATTTTTACTTTACTGTCTTTTATATTTTCAAAGGGGATATCAAGTGATTTATCAACAGTGATTTTACCTTTTCCAACCGGTTTGGGTTCTCTTGTTTTCCATTGCAAGTTGATTCCCTTTTCTGAAACCCCTGTGAGTGTTCCTTCAACTGTCTGACCATCCTGGGTTTTTACTTCCAATATTCTGCCAATATTTTTTTTGTATTGTCGCGGCATTGTTAAGGGTGAAGATGCACCTGCTGAAGCAACCTCAAGTGAAAAATCAAATTCTTCGCGGTCAATGTTATGCTCAATAGCTCTACTTACAGCAATGCAGTCGCTCAATGAAACGCCTTCATCCCCATCTAATATTACTTTAATATCGTTGTTTTGGTCAATATTAAAATCAATTAAAAACAATTTTGGATTCTCCTCCAGTGCTATATCCAATAGCTGCAGAACTTTTTCTTTCAACATTTTAATCTATAAAAAGAGGGGACTCGCCGTCCCCTCACCTAATACCTTGTTTTTCAATGGCGCAAATATATGAATTAATTCTCATTAAAAAAAAAGGATGCAAGTTGAATTTTTTTTGTAATTTAACTTAAATTTTAAACCTCTTCAAATACAATTCAATGAAAAAAATTTTAGTCCCTACAGACTTTTCGCCTCAAGCAGAAAATGCGCTTAAGGTTGCGGCACAATTAGCAAAAAAGCACGAAAGTGAAATTTATTTGCTTCATATGTTAGAACTTCCGTTAAATTTAATTGACCAGGCAAATTCAAGTTCAGGCGGGAGTCTTCCTGAAGCATTGTTTTTTATGAAACTGGCACATAAACGGTTTAAGGAAGTGATGGAGTCTGATTACCTTGAAGGCATTACCGTTTATGAAACAGTTCAATTCCACGAGGCGTTTGACGGCATCATTGAGGTTGCAAAGGAAAATGAAGTAGACCTTATTATCATGGGCTCACATGGTGCCAGTGGTTTCAAAGAGATGTTTATTGGAAGTAATACTGAAAAAGTAGTAAGAACTTCAAACATTCCTGTGCTGGTTATTAAAAACGAACACAAACAATTTAATGTTGATAATTTTGTTTTTGCTACGGATTTTTCTGAAGAATGCAAAGAACCCTTTAAACGAGCAATCAAGTTTGCCAACAGTGTAGGTGCAAACATCCATTTACTTTTTATAAATACGGCCACAAACTTTATGACTACCATTGAGGCTAATGAAGTGATGGAAAAGTTTTTAATGGGTGTGGAAATTAAAAAATATTCCTTAAACATTTACAACGACACAACTGTTGAAAAAGGAGTTTTGAACTATGCTCAATCAATTGATGCAGATTTAATTGGCATGGCTACTCACGGCAGAAAAGGACTTTCTCATTTCTTTAACGGAAGCGTAAGTGAAGATTTGGTAAATCACGCCAAGAGGCCTGTAATCACTTTCAAAATTTAAATAAAATCTGATGCTATAAAAAAAACCGATTAGAGATTTCTAATCGGTTTTTTTGTTGGCTCACTAGGGCTCGAACCTAGACTCTTCTGGACCAAAACCAGACGTGTTGCCAGTTACACCATGAGCCAATGCTTTTAAGCGGTTGCAAATTTATAACAAACTTTTTCTTCTACAAACTATTTCTTATAAAAATACCACCTTTAAAAATAAAATATGTTTTTTTCAGTTTACCTTCTCATTAAAGAGAATACGATAATTATGTGTAAATTCGCCACTTTAAACCTAGAAATGGATGAAAAACTTTGACTTTAAAAAATGGAATACTATCAGTGGATGGTTTGTTTTTTTAATCGCGTTAACCACTTATTGGCTCACAGTTGAACCCACTGCAAGTTTTTGGGATGCCGGCGAATACATTACTACCTCCTCCAATCTGGAAGTCGGGCACCCTCCGGGAGCGCCACTTTACCAATTGCTGGGTGCATTTTTTTCCATATTTGCTTCAGAGGTTACTCAAATTGCCTTGATGGTAAACCTCATGTCTGTCTTTGCTAGTGCTTTTACAATTTTGTTTATGTTTTGGTCCATAACAATCATTCTTCAAAATATTATTTCCAAAACTGAAACTATTGATAAAACAAAAGAAATTTTAATTTTAGGAAGTGCAGCGGTGGGTTCATTAGGCTTTACTTTTACTGATAGTTTTTGGTTTAGTGCTGTTGAAGCCGAAGTATATGCCATGGCGTCTTTTCTAATGGCTGCTTTATTTTACCTCGCACTGCGATGGGAAAGAGACATGCATACCCCCCGAGGAAACCGCTGGGTTATTTTAATTGCATTTTTAATAGGGCTTTCGTTTGGTGTCCACTTTATGGGTCTTCTCACAATACCCGCAATGGGGTTATTGTATTATTTTAAGAATTACAAAACCATTACCATTAAGAATTTCATTGTAGCACATTTGGTGGTTGTGGGTGTTCTCTTGTTTATATTTTTGTTTCTTTTACCAATGACAATGCGCTTTTTGTCAGCTTCAGAGCTGTTTTTTATAAACACTGTAGGCTTGCCATTTGATTCAGGAACTATCATAGCAGGCCTGATTATGGTTGCTGCATTTGTATTCCTTTTGAAATATACGCGCTCAAAAGGTTATGTACAATTAAACACTCTAGTGCTTTGCATTTTATTTATTTTTGTTGGTTTTTCAAGTTGGATTATGCTGCCCATCAGAGCAAATGCCGGAACTGTCATTAATGAAAACAAACCCAGTGATGCTCAAGAGTTATTAGCCTATTACAACAGAGAGCAATATGGCGAGCAAAGCTTATTATATGGACCTCAGTTTACAGAAATGTATGCCGGAATAGACCAAAACAATCCCTACACTGATGACAAGCCCAACTATGAGCGGAATGAAAAAACAAAAAAATATGAAATCATAAACAACTACAAAAATGCCAGAATGAACCTTGATGATGCTCACAAAACCTTTTTACCAAGAATGTGGAGCACAGAACATGCAGCAAATTACCTGGCATTAACCGGTGGATTAGAATTTGATGTTAAACGGCAATACAGAAGTGAGCAGGCATTAGTAAATGAAGTAGCTTCTTTTAAAAATCAATATAACCAAGGTCAGATTGACAGTGAAGACTACCACAATTTCCTACAACAGTTTGGTGAGTTTCTAGATATTGAGAAACCCACTTTTCTTCAAAACATGCGCTATTTGTTTGAGTATCAGTTTGGCTATATGTATTGGCGTTATTTTATGTGGAATTTCACCGGAAGACAAGATGATATGCAAGGCAAAAATGACGTTTTTAACGGAAACTGGCTTAGCGGCGTCAATTTTATAGATGAAGCACGTTTGGGGCCACAAACCAATTTACCCTCAGACGTTAAAAACAACAAAGCTAGGAATACTTATTATTTCCTTCCCTTAATTTTAGGCTTATTGGGCGTCGTGTTTCACTATAATAAAGATAAAAGCTCCTGGTGGGTTTTAATGGTTTTTTTCTTATTCACCGGACTTGCCTTAAAAGTATACCTTAACGAAAGGCCTTTTGAACCCCGTGAACGCGATTATGCTTTAGTGGGCTCCTTTTATGTTTTTGCAATCTGGATGGGGTTTGGGGTTTATGCACTTTTTGAAATGCTCAAAAAGCATCTTCAACCTAAAATTGCAGTTCCCTTGGTAATAGTGGTTGGGTTATTGGCTGCACCTGTACTACTAGCAAGTCAAAACTGGGATGATCACGATCGTTCCAATCGGTATACAGCATCTGCAATGGCAAAAAAATACCTTGATTCTGTAGATCCGGATGGAATCATTTTTACCATTGGTGACAACGACACCTTTGCGATCTGGTATGCACAAGGCATTGAGGAATACCGAAGAGACGTACGACCAATCAATACCAGCCTTTTCAATACAGACTGGTATATTGATGATATGAAAAAAGCTGCTTTTGAAAGTGCGCCAATCCCTTCACAGCTCACACATGAGCAGTATAGATATGGAACACGAGACTATATCATGAAACATCCGCAAATAAAAGCCGATGACACCATTTCAATCAAACAATGGATGGATTGGGTTGGAAATGATAGTGATCAACGTTTGAAAGTTGAAATGCAAAGTGGGCAAATGGTTCAAACATTTCCTTCAAAAAACATTAGAATACCTGTGGATAAGGAGGCTGTTTTACGCAATGGCATTGTGGCAGAAAAAGATGCGCACCTCATTGTACCTTATATAGATGTTAACATAAAAGCTGATATTCTTTATAAAAACAGAATGATGATGTTTGACATCATAGCCAATAACAACTGGGAACGCCCCATTTATTTTACAGGTGGTGCATTCAACGATGAAGAATATTTATGGCTGAAAGATTATTTACAGCTGGATGGAATGGCTTATAAACTTGTTCCAATTAAAACTCCCATTGATAGAAAGAATCCATTTGATATGGGACGCATTGACAGCGAAAAAATGTTTGAGATTGTAATGGATTGGGAATGGGGGAATTCCGGGAGTACAGAAATATACCACGACCCCGAAACCAGAAAAAACGCCATCAGTTACCGAAGCAATCTCGCCCGACTTGCCGAACAACTTTTAAAAGAGGATAAGCTTGAGAAAGCTGAAGATGTTTTGGATTTGGCAATGGAGCATATGCCCGTTGAATATTTTGGATTTTACACTTTGCTAGAGCCTTATATAACAGGCTATTTTGATGTTGGTAATGAAGAAAAAGCAATTAAACTATACAAAAAGGTATCTAAAAAATACCAAGAAAAAATGGATTATTTCAGCAGTTTTGATTATCAACTTCAAATGCGAAACGCTGAAACTATTTTAATGGAAGTTGAGCGCTACAGAAGTCTTGTGGGCACATTGCTATATGGAACAGATGAAGAAATTTTAAAAACTGAAGCAGAAACATTTAACAACTATTTACAAGAGTTTAGACATTTTTACGGGAACGAACCGGAAGAGGAAACTTTTGTAGAAGAAGCGGATACATCAGGGCTTGAATATCCTGATGAGGAAGAAATTTTAAGAATGATTGACTCTATGGAACGAGCAATGAATGAATAATTCAGTGAAGCCTTATGTTGTAAAAATTCCGTTTTATATACCTTACTTGTTTCCAAAGCGGTTGTGGCATTTTTCGCGCAAGCATAAAATAGTGTATTTAACTTTTGACGATGGCCCAATACCTCAAGTTACCCCTTGGGTTTTAGATCAATTAAAGAAATACAATGCAAAAGCAACTTTTTTCTGCATAGGTAATAACATTCAAAAGCACCCCGCACTATTTGCTCAACTTAAAGCGGAAGGTCACCATGTGGGCAATCATACCTTCAATCACGTCAATGCTTCAAAAACAAGTTTTAATGAATATATGGAAAATACTAAAAAGGCAGAAGTATTTTTTAATCATCCCTTACTTTTTAGACCTCCTTATGGAAAATTGGATACAAAAAAAGCAGAGGCTCTTTTAGAAAAAAAATACCAAATAGTTATGTGGGATGTTTTAAGTGCAGATTTTGACCCAACAATTACCCCTGAAAAATGTCTAAACAATGTAATTGAAAATGCAAAAAATGGTAGTGTAATCATTTTTCACGATAGCCTGAAAGCAGAAAAAAACCTTAGAGTTGCCTTACCGGAAGTATTGAGGCACTTTTCAGAAAAAGGCTATACCTTTAAAGCAATTTAAACATATTCATTTACTAGGCCAATAAGGGTATTGGCATCCTGCTCACCGCTTTGACGCCATTTCATCTCGCCGTTCTTGTAAATCATTAGCGTAGGAAGTCCTTTGATTCTTAATGCTTCGGCTAAATCTTTGTTTTTATCGACATCAATTTTGATAACTTTTGCTTTGTCGCCAAGGGCAGCCGCCACATCCCTTAAAACAGGGTGCATGGCTGTAGATTGCTCATTCCAGTCTGTATAAAAGTCAAGCAGTACAGGAACCGGGGCACTGATTAATTCACCAAATTTTGACATAGTACAATCTCTTTTGTTATACAAATATAGTATTTATGGTGAAATGTGGTGTTTTTTAGGTAAAAATTAAGGGTTTGTTATTTAATATTCAAATTAACTGCAAAAATTGCTAATTGTGCACTTGTTAAGTTGCCCCCAGTTAATCGTTGCCCCCAAACTTCAATATAATCCCCAGGAACTAAGTCAACTGTTCCCGATATAGCTAAACTTACAAGTTCTGCACCTGACCCACTTGAATTTGGGGTACGCATAACTGTATTGGTCGGGACAAGTGTTGTACCTGCGTTTCCGTTTTTTCTTATAAAAAAAGCAAAGAATGTAGATTGGGTATTTGACGTATTTGCTCTAACCGCAAGCGTAGCATTTACCTGAAAAGTTTTTGGCCTTCTACCGTCATAGGTAATACGGTTATTTTCGGGAGAAGTCATCCTGAAATTATTACCTGCCAAGGTAGTTGTATTGCTACCTAAATTAAAGGGTGTATTTACCGCATTGGGAACGGCTTGAGCAAAACCAATGGCAAGATCCCCATTATAATAGATATTTCCGGTAGCTTCGTTATCTGATTCACGGGGAATACCCGGAGAATTAATTACCCAATTCTTATTGAAATTAAAACCTGGATAAGACCCTGTTGTATATCTATTAACATATGTACCGGCTCCCGTAAATAAAGCATTAAGAATTACACCCTCAACAACAGATGGGTTTGAACTTACATTAATCCCGGTAGCACCTAAAGGAACAGTACTAAAACCACTCACTTTTTGTATAAGCTGAAAGGTACCAGTAAAGGTTTCATAAGTGCCCCCATTATTGCCAAACCAAGCCTGATTACTCAATAAAAGGCTGCCTATTTCATTGTAGGTAATACCGGCAGCATTCCCAACATATTGCACAATATTAGAAAAATAGAGTCCCAAGCCGGAAATCGTTCCCACACTGGCCATGTTTGCGATGATCGTATTTTGCAATAACATATTTTGTGCTGCAGAACCGGTAATATTAAAAGCCGTACCACCTCCGGTAATGGTGATATTCCGGATACTACCGCCTGTGCTTCCCTGAAATGCCGTGGTGCCTGCCCCGGCAACAAGCACATCTTCATTTGCATCCAATCCTGATACATAAGCATTGTTTAAGTTTATTCTGTTCCCAGCTAGGTTAATGGTGCCGTTTATTTCATAATAGGTATTGGTGTCTAAATTAATTACACCTCCTGAAGGTGCTGGAAAGTCAGCAAGACTTTTAACCAACACAAAATTATCCCTTTTTTCCTGAGACGAATTGAGTCTCACCCATTCATCATCAATTTCTTCAAAAAAATAAAATGAGCGTTCATCAGTGTCATATACAAGTAACCCATTGGCAGGATTTGAAATGGAAAGCCTTTGGGCTGTTGACATTCTTGGAGCTAAAATACCTTGGGATGTTGAAGAAACATCAAGCATCGAAGAAGGATCAGGAGTTATAGTTCCTATTCCAACTTGTGCATTTGATGTTAAAAAGAAAAGATTTAGACAAAATAAAAGAAAGATTCTATTTAAAAATAGGGATTGGGGAATCAGCATGAGATATAAGTTTTAAATTAACAACTATTAAATTGCAACTTTAAAAACACTTATGTATTGATTCTCATTTGATTTAGGGGGCACAAAGATGGATTAATTTTTAAAAAAAAACAAATGAACGCCACAATTTAACGTCACCCATACTACTAAAAAGAAAAT
>NZ_CAXBAN010000034.1:0-11343 GCF_963973675.1 uncultured Planktosalinus sp.
CACGGCTTTAAATATCACAGTTTATTAATGGGAAAACCAAGGGGAGGAAATTATCATTGGATTGACAATCATTTAGTCAAAGCAACCCGTTATAAAGGAAAATTTACAGATTTAGTTGATAAAGAAGTGACTATTCAAGTATTCAAAGATTAATGAGTCACAAAAAATATAATTTATGAGTGAAGCAATAAAAGTTCCCACAATGGCTGAATATATGGCGCAAGGGAAGCAGCCTGAAGTGTTGTTTTGGGTTGGGTGTGCCGGAAGTTTTGATGACAGAGCAAAAAAAATCACCAAAGCCTTTGTACGTATTCTCAATAAAACAAACGTTGACTTTGCGGTTTTAGGTACAGAAGAAAGCTGTACAGGAGACCCTGCAAAAAGAGCCGGCAATGAATTTCTTTTTCAAATGCAAGCCATGACCAATATTGAAGTCTTGAATGGTTATGAAGTGAAAAAAATTGTTACAGCCTGTCCTCATTGTTTCAATACAATCAAGAATGAATACCCTGAATTGGGTGGTAATTTTAAAGTAATGCACCATACCCAGTTTTTAAAAAACCTTATGGAAGAAGGACGACTAAAGGTTGAAGGCGGTAAATTTAAAGGAAAACGCATCACTTTTCATGATCCCTGTTATTTGGGCAGAGCCAACGGAGAGTATGAGGCACCACGTGAGTTACTCGAAAAACTGGAGGTTGAACTCGTTGAGATGAAGCGATGTAAAACTAGAGGTCTTTGTTGTGGAGCAGGTGGAGCACAAATGTTTAAAGAACCAGAAAAAGGAGATAAAGACATAAACATTGAACGCACAGAAGAAGCCCTTGAAACACAATCCGGAATTATTGCTGCAGGTTGCCCGTTTTGTAATACAATGTTAACAGACGGTGTCAAAAGTAAAAATAAAGAAGATGATATTGAAGTCTTGGATGTAGCAGAAATGATTGCAACAGCAGAAGACCTATAAATCAAAGAATACAAACTATGTTAGTAGATTTTAATTCACTGCCTGAAGATTCAAGAATTTGGATTTATCAATCAAATAGAAAATTTAGTGATGATGAAATCTCTGAATTAAATAAACGTTTATCTGAATTTCTTATTCAATGGACAGCCCACGGAACCTCCCTTGAAGCTGGTTTCGAATTAAAACACAACCGGTTTATTGTGATTGGTTTAAACCAGGAAAGCGCATCGGCATCTGGTTGCTCAATAGATGCGTCAGTACATTTTATACAACAATTAGAAAAACAATTTCAGGTTGATTTGCTTGATAAAATGAATGTCACTTTTTACACCGGCGAATTCATTACTCATAAAACACTTCAGGATTTTAAACAAATGGCAAAATCAAAAGCAATTTCAAAAAAAACGATAGTGTTTAATAACCTAATTAATACTAAATCCGAATATCTCGAAAATTGGGAAGTACCAGCTGAAGAAAGTTGGCACACACGATTTTTTTAATAAAAAAGAAGCTACTTCACACAAAAAATAAGATTTCCTTAAGAATTAAAAACCCCTTAATTTTAGTACTTTTGTTAGCACATCCTTTTTGTTTACAAAATCTCACTATCGGATACTATCTATATGAATCGAATCTTCATTGTTTTATTAATTTCCTTATCAAGTACCCTTGTTTATAGTCAGCAAATAAATCCATTGCAGGTTTTAACCGACCTTGAAAACCAACAAAAATGGGTAGATAGTACTTACAGTTCACTAACACTGGAAGAAAAAGTGGGTCAGTTGTTTATGGTTGATTTGTTTTCGTCTGAATCAAAAGCAAAAGTTGATTCAATAAAAAAACTTGTTACAGAATATCATATAGGAGGTATTATATTTTCAAAGGGCGGCCCTGGACGTCAAGCAAGAATAACAAATGACTTTCAAAGTGTCACCAAAGTACCCCTTTTGATTGCAATGGATGCGGAATGGGGGTTGGCAATGCGCCTTGACTCAACTTTTGCATTTCCTTGGAATATGACTCTTGGAGCCATAGAAGACCCACAATTAATTTTTAAAGTTGGAAAACAAATAGGAGAACACAATAAACGCCTGGGAGTTCACATTAATTTTGCGCCGGTTGTTGATATAAATACCAACCCCAATAACCCAATCATTGGGAATCGCTCATTTGGAGAAGACAGAGATAATGTCACATTAAAGTCAGCAGCATTTATGCAAGGAATGCAAAGTGCCGGGGTATTGGCCAATGCTAAACATTTTCCCGGTCACGGAGATACCGACAGCGACTCTCATAAAACACTTCCTTCCATTTCTTTTTCAAAACAACGTATTGATAGTATTGAACTCTACCCATATAAAGAGCTTTTTAAAAGAGGACTCGCCAGTGTTATGGTTGCTCATCTAAATGTTCCTAGTCTTGAGCCTCGTCAAAACTTTCCTTCATCATTATCAAAACCCATTGTTACTGATTTATTGCAGCGAGACCTTGGTTTTCAGGGCTTGATATTTACTGACGCTCTTAATATGAAAGGAGTTAGTAATTTCACCAGTCCTGGAAAGGTGGACCTTGAGGCATTCAAAGCTGGAAATGATGTACTATTAATTTCTGAAAATGTTCCAAAAGCGATTGATTTTATAATAGAAAATTACAATAAAGGAACTATAACTGAAGAACGACTGGAACATTCAGTTAAAAAAATTCTAATGGCCAAATACAAGGTTGGATTACATAATTACAAGCCTGTAGAAACCACGTTTCTTGTTGAAGAGCTTAATTCAGCTAAGGATTATCAACTTTATGAGGAACTGATTGAAAATGCAATTACCGTTGTTAAAAACAGTAAAAAAACACTTCCCCTGAAAGATATTGAAAATAAAAAGTTTGCTTATATCAATTTTGGGGATGCAGATGGTGAAGCATATTTAAAACAACTTCAAAAATATACAAAGGTAGATTGGGTAAAAGCTCTAACACTTGACAGTTTGATTCAAAAACTTGAGAAATATGAAATGGTATTTATTGGCTATCATAAATCAAATGAAACCCCCTGGGAGAGTTTTAAAATGACACAAAAAGAGTTGGTTTGGATTTATGAAATTGCCCGAACAAACAAAGTGATTTTAAACATTTTTACCAGACCCTATGCTTTGTTAGACCTTAAAACTACTGCGAATTTTGAAGGAATTGTTGTGTCCTATCAAAATAGTCAAACAACACAAGAGGTAAGTGCTCAAATTGTGTTTGGTGCCAGAGCGGCAAAAGGAAAATTACCGGTAACTGCAGGAGAAGCATTTCCGGTTAATTCACAAGTCAAAACAAGCTTTTTGGGAAGATTAAGTTACGGAACTCCTGAGAGTGTTGGTATGAACTCAGAAAAACTTAAAAAAGTAGACGAACTGGCGCAGAGAGTTGTAACCGAAAAAATGGCTCCCGGAGCTCAGGTTTTAGTGGCAAGACATGGCAAAGTGATTTTTGAAAAAAATTATGGTTTTCACACCTATGACAATAAAATTAAGGTTGAAAGCAATCATTTGTATGACGTGGCCTCACTAACTAAAATTCTTGCTTCGGTTCCTGTTTTAATTAAGTTGGCTGACCGGCAAGTCATTGATCTCGAAACCACACTGGGAGATTTACTGCCGGAATACAAATTTTCCAATAAATCCTATATAGCTTTAAAAGAGCTCTTATCTCACTATGCCGGGCTGAAATCCTGGATACCCTTTTACAAAAGTACACTAGACCCTGAAACAAAAAAACCATCCAATAAATATTACAGATCACGCCCGGAGCCAGGGTTTTCTTCAGCGGTAACCGAAAGACTGTACGCCCGTGATGATTTGAAAGACAGCATTCAGAAAATAATATTGCAAAGTGAGATTTCAAGCCCTGTAAAATATTTATACAGCGATTTGCCGTATTACATACTTAAAAAATTTATTGAAAATCATTATCAAATGCCGCTGGAACTAATTGTTCAAGAAGAATTTTACAACTCTTTAGGTGCTATTTATACAGGCTTTTTGCCTTTAAGAAATTTCACATTAGATGAAATAACACCCACAGAAATCGATTCTGATTTCAGAATGCAGAAAGTTCATGGGTATGTCCACGACCAAGGTGCTGCAATGATGGGAGGTGTTAGCGGACATGCCGGGATTTTTTCAAATGCAAACGATATTGCCAAAATCATGCAATTGTATATTCAACGAGGTTTTTATGGTGGTAAAAGATATTTTTCTCCAGAATCTCTTGACTTATTCAACACCTGCTATTTTTGTGAAAAAGACGTGAGAAGGGGTGTTGGCTTTGATAAACCCCAGTTAGGTGATGTAGGTCCAACTTGTGGATGTGTTTCAATGACCAGTTTTGGTCATTCAGGTTTTACAGGAACCTATGCCTGGGCAGATCCAGAAACTGAAATTGTCTATGTATTTTTGTCAAACAGAACTTTTCCTGATGTAACTAATCGCAGTTTGATTAGGAGCAATATAAGGACAGATATTCAACAGGCCATTAATGATGCAATAGACTACTAACTGCTTAATAGAATTTAAATAAAATTAAAATGAAAATAGCCATCGTTTGTTATCCCACCTTTGGTGGAAGTGGAGTAGTAGCCACAGAACTTGGAACTGAATTGGCACAACGTGGTCACGAAATTCATTTTATCACTTACAAACAACCGGTAAGACTCGAGTTGTTGGCAAATCATATCCATTTTCACGAAGTTCACGTTCCTGAATATCCCTTATTTAAATATCAGCCCTATGAACTTGCTTTATCAAGTAAACTCGTTGATGTTGTGAAACTGCACAAGATTGAAGTTTTGCATGTCCATTATGCCATTCCCCACGCCTATGCAGGATATATGGCTAAAAAAATGCTGGAAGAAGAAGGAATTTCACTTCCCATGGTTACTACTTTGCACGGAACTGATATTACGTTGGTTGGAAATCATCCATTTTATAAACCCGCTGTTACTTTTAGTATTAATAAAAGTGATGTAGTAACATCAGTTTCTGAAAGCTTGAAAGAAGATACGTTAAGACTTTTTGATATAAAAACACCCATCGAAGTTGTTCCTAATTTCATAAACCTGGAAAAGCATCTTCAATCAGAATACAGTGAATGTCAGCGTGAAATAATGGCAAGCGAAGATGAGTTTATCATAACACATGTAAGTAATTTTCGTAAAGTAAAACGTATAGATGATGTGGTGAAAGTTTTTTATGAAATTCAAAAAAAATTACCTGCAAAATTGGTCATGGTGGGAGAGGGCCCAGAAAAGGAAGTGGCTGAAGAAACCTGCCATCAATTATCTATAGAAGAAAAAGTTATCTTTTTAGGAAATAGTGATGAAGTACATAAAATTTTATGTTTTACTGATGTATTTTTACTACCTTCAGAAAAGGAAAGTTTTGGATTGGCAGCCCTTGAAGCAATGGCTTGTGGAGTACCCGTAATTTCAACCAACACAGGAGGTTTGCCTGAAGTCAACAAACAAGGAGTTAGTGGTTATTTAAGTGACGTAGGTAATGTAGAAGAAATGACTCAAAACGCATTAAAGATACTTTCAAATAAAACAACTTTAGATGCTTTTAAGCAACAAGCCAGAAAAACAGCTGCTCAATTTGACATTCATAAAATTGTACCTGTTTATGAAATGTTGTATATTCAATCAATTAACAATTTAAACACAATAAAAAAATGAAATACGCAACAATTTTAATAGTAGCATTATTCTTGTCAAATTGTGATGGAACCAAAAAAACACAGGAACGTGACCCGGATGCCTCTTTTAATATTATCCATCAAGCTGCATATGGCGGAAAAGATTCAGAGTCTTTTGATATAATAAAATCAAAACAAGCGCTCTTTGAGCAAATAAAATTGGTTGGGTTGGAGTCTCAATTTGCCCAGAAATTGAACGATATTGATTTCAATGTAAAAACAGTATTGGTTTTACACGCAGGTTCATATAACACTGGAGGCTACTCTATTGGGGTCAGTAATGTAGAAGTGAATGGCACTACATCATATGTAACCGTTGAAGAAACAAGTCCTGAACCGGGGGAACCAGTTACAATGGCACTTACCAATCCATATTGTATCGCAGTTATTGATTCTAATGAAACCATTGTTTTTAAATAAAGCTAAAAATAAACAAACCCCGAAAATAAATCCGGAGTTTGTTAATTAACTTTTGTTTGGGTTTAAAATTGATACCTAACGCCTAGTCCTACATCAAAACCTAAATCCTCCCTGTACCTGCCAAAGCCAGCTTCAGGTCTGAAATCAAGAGAAAGCAATAAAGGAAAGTCGAAATTATATTCAATACCAATATCACCGGCTACAAATGCAAAACCATAGGAGTCACGTCTGTCAGGAAAATAGCGTTCATCATAACTCACGCTACCGGCACCACCACCTACACCGGCATACCAGTTAAACCCTCCTTTGATATTCCAAACCCACTGGTAAAGCCCCGTAAGTTTAAAAGCATCAAAATCCCTATTAGATCTCCAACTCAAACCAAATTCAAGCCTGTTGTTATCTCCAATAGCTCTTTGATAATTAACTTCTGTACCAAAACCGTCGTTATCACCAATTCTTAAACCAATTGCGTTTTCAGAAATTGATTGAGCGTGTGTACACATTAAAAATCCAGTAAAAAATAATACTGTAGAAAAAATAGTTTTCATAATTTGATAAAGTTTGTTGTTAATTCGTGTCTAATTTAACTTAATTATGAGTCATATGTTTTGTGATTACTGCCAATCTTTAGTTAATAAATATTAAAAATTGTTAAGACCAAAATTCATTTAATTGTACCTTTAACCTATGCGTATTAGTAATGATAAGATATTTAGTCAGTTGTCTGAAAAACTGGATGGAGAGTTGCTTTTTGACAACCTCAGTAAACAGTTATATGCAACTGATGCTTCTGTTTATCGAATGCTGCCTAAAGCGGTCGCATTTCCAAAAAACTCAGCAGATATTCAAAAAATAATCCGGTTTGCATCTCTACATAAAATTGGACTAACCCCACGTGCAGCAGGAACCTCACTTGCCGGGCAATGTGTAAATGATGGGATGATAGTTGATGTGTCAAAACATTTTAATACTATTCTTGAAATTGATGAAAAAAATAAAACAGTTGTTGTAGAGCCGGGAGTTATTCGTGATGACTTAAACAGAGTCTTAAAGCCATATGGTTTGTTTTTTGCCCCTAATACCTCCACTTCAAACAGATGTATGATAGGAGGGATGGTGGGTAATAATTCCAGTGGAACAACTTCAATCAAATATGGAGTCACACGTGATAAAGTAGTAGAAATGGAAGTAGTGCTTCCCAATGGAGAAATTGCTGCTTTTGGAAATGAAACTCCTGAAGAGTTTTTCGTGAAAGCAAACAATAAAACAACAGAAGGAAAATTATATAGCAAAATTTATGATTTATTAATGAATGAGGAAATTCAAAGCAACATACATAAACAGTTTCCAAAACCTGAAATTCACCGCCGCAATACGGGTTATGCCATTGATGAACTAATTAAAAGTGAAGTGTTCAAAGAAACCGGAAATTCATTTAACCTCTGCAAGTTATTCTGTGGTAGTGAAGGTACTCTGGCTTTTACAACAAAGATAAAATTACAACTGGATAGTCTGCCACCAACAGAAACAATTGTGGTTGCCGCTCATTTTAAGTCGGTTGAAAAATGTTTACAGGCAGTTAAACCGGTGATGCAGCACGACTTGTACGCTTGTGAAATGATGGATAAGCTTATTTTAGATTGTACAAAGAAAAATTTGCTTTACAATTCGTATCGCTTTTTTATTGATGGAGACCCTGAAGCTATTTTATTAATGGAATTGCGCGCTCATACAAAAAGTGATTTAATACTAAAATCAAACAAGCTTTGTAATGAGCTAGAAAAAACTGGCTTGGCGTATGCATGGCCTCTTTTGAAGGACGACGATATTGATAAAGCGCTCGAACTCCGTAAAGCAGGATTAGGCTTGCTGGGCAATATGATTGGAGATAAAAAGGCTGTAGCATGCATTGAAGATACAGCAGTAGCAATAGATGACCTTTCAAGTTACATTACAGAGTTCACAGCTTTGATGAAAGCATACAATCAAAAAGCAGTGTATTATGCCCATGCTGGGGCAGGGGAACTTCACTTAAGACCTATTCTCAATTTAAAAAAAACTGAAGATGTTGTACTTTTTGAAAAAATTACTACTTCAATTGCTCAACTAGTTAAAAAATATAAGGGCTCCATGAGTGGGGAACACGGCGACGGTATTGTTCGCTCCTCATTTATTGAGTTTATGATTGGTTCCGGGAACTATGAAGTTTTAAAAAGCATCAAAACGCTCTTTGATCCTGAGGGTATTATGAATCCCGGAAAAATAATTAATGCTTATTCAATTACAGAAAACCTTCGGTATTTCCCTAACCGTAAAGAACCTGAAATTGATACACTACTAGATTTTTCAGATTCTCAGGGTATATTGAGAGCTACAGAAAAATGCAATGGGAGTGGCGATTGCAGAAAACCTGAAGCATCTGGAGGGGTTATGTGTCCAAGTTTCAGGGTTACCCAAAACGAACAAGACAGTACCCGTGGCCGAGCTAATGTGTTGCGTGAGGTGTTGACTAATAGCTCCAAAATTAATAAATTCAATCACGAAGAAATTCAAAATGCACTTGAGCTATGTATAAGTTGCAAAGGATGTAAAAATGAATGTCCCTCAAATGTTGATATGGCGACTTACAAAGCTGAATTTGAATACCAGTTTCAAAAACAAAACAAGCCTAGCCTTAGAACCAAGTTATTTGCACACTTTGATTATTATCAAAATAAAGTATTAAAAATAATGCCATTGGCAAACTATATTCTTAGTAATTCATTGACCTCATACATCATAAAAAAAGGAGTGGGAATTGCTCCAAAAAGGAGTCTACCCTTAATTTCAAGTATACATTTATATGAAGAATTTCAAATACTTAAAAAACAGTATCCTGATAACTCAAAAATAATATATTTTTTTGCAGACGAATTCACTGTTACAAATGACGGTTCTCTTGGTTTAGATGCACTTCAATTGTTATTTAAATTGGGTTATGACGTAAAATGGATTCACCATAAACCAAGTGGACGTGCTTTGATTTCCAAAGGGTTTTTGGAAGAAGCCAAACAATATGCCAACGAAAATATTACTATTTTTAAAAACATCATCACTAAAGAGCATCCCTTAATAGGCATAGAACCTTCTGCCATTCTAACCTTTAGGGATGAATATCTGCGTTTGGCCGATGATAAAAACTCAGCTCAATTGCTTGCTGATAGTTCATTTACTATTGATGAGTTCCTGGCATCAGAAATTAAAAAAGGGGTAATTACCAAAGAATTATTTACATCTGAAACTAAAACTATAAAACTTCATTTGCATTGCCATCAAAAGGCATTGTCGTCTGTAAAATTCACATTTGACCTATTGAACCTGCCCCAAAATTTTAAGATAACTATTATTCACTCAGGTTGCTGTGGCATGGCGGGTTCTTTTGGCTATGAAAAAGAGCATTATGACCTCAGTATGAAAATGGGTGAACTCAGCTTGTTTCCAGCAGTACGCAAAGCCGATGTTAATACAATATTTGCGGCCACAGGGACAAGTTGTCGCCATCAAATAAAAGATGGTACTGGAAAACAAGCTTTTCATCCTGTAAGTATTTTAAATGATGCTTTATTATAGTTCTTTATGAATATTCATAGCAGACAGTAAATGAGGAAGACCTATAGAGTTTTCAGGTTCATCAGAGATATAGTCTTTAGGAGGGCTTTTATAACCTCTTGGATTGTAACTGTATAATTCCCACTTTTCATTTTGGTATTCAAGTGCTGTAAGGTTTTCAACCCAGTCACCACTGTTTAAATATATACAAGAACCTTTGTGATTGGTTTTTTTCTCAATTTGCGGCTGATGAATGTGACCGCAAACTACGTAATCAAATTCGTTTTCAATAGCCAGATCTGAAGCTGTTTTTTCAAAATCACTGATAAATTTTACTGCCTGTTTTACACTTGCCTTAATTTTCTTGGAAAGAGAATACTTTTCTTTCCCCATTTTAAGTAAAAACCAATTCACAAGTTGATTGACAAGAATCAATAAGTCATAACCCCATCCGCCCAGTTTGGCAATCCATTTAGCATGCTGTATAGAGGCGTCAAATACATCACCATGAAAAAACCAGGCTTTTTTACCATCTATATTTAATACAAGTTTATCAAGCACGTGTATATTACCCATTTTGGTTTCACTGAATTTTCTTAGTTTTTCATCGTGATTTCCCGTGATATAATATACTTTGGTGCCTTTGGTAGCCAGAGAAATTATTTTCTTAATAATCAGTAAATGTGCTTTGGGAAAATAACTTTTTCTAAATTGCCATATGTCTACAATATCTCCATTTAGTATCAATATTTTTGGGCGGATACTATTTAAATAATGTAATAATTCTTTGGCCTGACATCCATAAGTGCCCAGATGGACATCAGAAATAACAACAATATCAAGTTTTCTTTTCAAGGTGATTTGGTTTTTACAAATTTCATTTAAAGACTTCTTATTACCTATTATTCCTCTTTATGAGATACTTAAAATAATGTTATGTTTAGATTAATACACTGTATACTACTTTAGGTTATGATTAATTAAAGTAATATTTTTAAATCTCTATTTTAAAAATTACATTTGTTAACCATCAAACTATTCTATGGCCGGTAATTCTTTTGGAACACTTTTTAAATTAACCACTTATGGCGAATCTCATGGAGAAGCCATAGGAGGTATTATCGAAGGCTGTCCCGCCGGATTGAAACTAGATGTTGAAGCCATTCAGAAAGAAATGCATCGCCGCAAACCCGGTCAATCAAAAATTGTAACCCAACGCAAAGAAGAAGATGTAGTTTTGTTTCTTAGCGGAATATTTGAAGGCATTACCACGGGTACACCCATTGGATTTCAGATAAAAAATACCAATCAAATATCGAAAGATTACTCCCACAACAAATCTGTTTATCGACCATCCCATGCCGATTTTACTTATGATAAGAAATATGGCTTAAGAGATTACAGAGGAGGAGGCCGGTCCTCAGCCCGTGAAACAGCCAATTGGGTGGTTGGAGGTGCTATAGCCAAACAGCTTATAAAAAATATTCAGATAAATGCATTTGTATCTTCAGTGGGTTCAATCTTTATCGATAAACCGTATCAGGAACTCGACCTTTCAAAAACGGAAAATAACCCTGTTCGTTGTCCTGATGAAGCTTCTGCAAAAAAAATGGAAACCTTTATAAATC
>NZ_CAXBAN010000035.1:0-11159 GCF_963973675.1 uncultured Planktosalinus sp.
TCATCTACAAACTGATGATCTACACCATCAAAGACAAAACCTCCTGCAAGGCCAATGGCATCGATCTCAACAAAGGAATACTGCTCACAGGTCCGGTCGGCTGTGGCAAAACAACCCTGATGCAGCTTTTGCCTTACATCCATCCACAAACAAGGCCATACGGTCTATTTCCAACCCGCAACATAGTCATCGAATACAATACCAACGGCTCAGACACCATCAACAAATACAGCGCCCTCAGAACGATGTGTTTCGACGACCTCGGGGCAGAACCCACTGGCCGCTACTACGGCCACGACAGCAACGTAATGGCAGATATTTTGGTCTCCCGCTATGACCTCAGCCAGGGACAAAGTTCAAAACAAAACAAACAAACCCACCTAACCTCAAACCTCAACGCCCACGAAATCGAAGACCGCTACGGCGAAAGAGTCCGCTCCCGCCTCCGCGAAATGGTAAACGTAATAGCCTTCCCGGCTTCTACTCCCGACAAGCGCACCTAAATCCCCGCGAAGGCGGGGATCTCGTAAATCAAATGCAATATTTAAAAAAAAAGACCCGTCACCCTGAGCGTGCCCGCCGGAGCTTTAGCGAAGGCTGGTGATTTTTACGAGGAACGAGTAAAAATTGTATCGAAGGGCGTCATCACGATCCGCCGTAGGCGGAGAAGTGAACTCGTCAATCAAACACAACTTTGAACATTAAACATTAAACTTTGAACAATGAACACAACCCAATTCTGGACCTGGTTCCAAGAAAACCAAGAAAATCTATACATCCTTCCTCTTTTATCAACTAACGAACAGGAAGAATACAATCATAGACTGCAAAACAACTTAGACTATTACTGGGAGGGCATAACATTCGAAATAAAATTCAGCGAGAACTATACCACACCGGCAACACTCATACTATACTCTAATGCCGACCCGGATATACAAATGGAAGCGAAAACCTTAGTAGAAAATGCACCACTTATGGACAACTGGAATGTAGTAACCTACAATAGAAAAAAAGAAGATTTATCAGAAGGCAAAACAGTGGGTCCACCAAATTTTAAACTCCATATTAATCAACTCTATTTCCAACCGGTACTTAAAACCAATAAAGATTCTAAAATCACGCTCAACATTTTCACAACTAAAGACATCTCCTATGCCAAAAGAAAACAATTTAAAAAACTATGCATTCAAATATTGGAAGATATGGTTGGAGAGGTGCCATTTCATAAACACATAAAATTCATACGCTGTCACCTTAAAACAGAACTACCGGGAGTAGCTATTCAATTCATCCACTTCCCTCAATTCATAAACAACCTAATTCGACTAAATTAAAAAATATAATCACACAGTACAGGCTCAATATTTTGCGCCTCACAATTTACCAAAACCAAGAACAAAAGCACCGTCATCACGAACGTAGTGAAGTGAACTCGCATATCAAATAAAACCTTGAACCTTAAACTTTAAACTTTGAACAATAATGAACGCAACCCAATTCTGGACCTGGTTCCAAGACAACCAACAAAAACTATACATCCTTCCATTACTGGATAGAGAAGAACGAGACAGCCATTTCTATTGGTTAGGAAAACACCTCAGTTACTATTGTGTGGGCTTGGGGTTTCAGATCTCTTTTGCGAAAGATTATACAGGTCCGGCAACACTCATCATAACTGCCTATGGAGCAAGAGAGCTTTACGCAAAAGTATTCGAACTCATAGACAACGCACCAAAACTAGACAACTGGAAGTATGAAGCACTAAAAAAGCCTAGCAAAGATGAAAACAGTAATCTCGACGCACCTTACGAATTCGGGTCATTCAATATAAAAATTTCAGACCTGTACTTTCAACCCGTAAAATACATCAAAAGCACAGGAAAGATAATAATCCACATCTACTCAAACACGTCATTGCGCCGCGCCCGCCAAAGGCCGGGATCCGCCAAAGGCGGAGTAAGCAACCTCAGCAACCCCATACACCCCAAAGATCTACACACCGCAATAACATATATCCTTGAAGACCTCCTAGGCGAAGAGCTACTATACTCAAAAATTAAAAAATTCAAATTCTACAAAATCAACCGAAACCGGGGCATAACCTATAAGTTAACACACTTAAAAACCTTCTTTGACTTACTGAACCATAACTAACCTGCGATAAGAAAAATGTAGAACTGGTTGTAAGGATGAGACAAGCGACTTTAGGAGAAGGGATACAATGTTTACAAAATTCAAGTTCAAGGATTTCATTCAAAAAAATATAGCGTTTTTTAAACTAAAAAAACAACCCGAAGGTTGCTTTTAAATTTTTACTAATTTCGATTTTTAATAATGATTTTCATTAATTGAAATAGCCCAAAAAATCATCTCACATATAAGAAACATACACTTGATAAGTCGGTTATCTTCTTAAACATATACTTCGAAAAGCGGAGTACCAGCCAGTCTGCGAAGCCTGCATAAATATTACCTACAGTACCCCTTACACGCATTTATAATATACTCAAATATATCCGGTCTTACGGGAAAATCAGGATATTTAGAGGAATGGTAAACTTCATCCATGTTTTTATGCATAAATGTTTCGGAATCACAACAATGATTAGTATAATCGTAAACAAAATCCCAGAATCCAGTACCTGTATAATTGTATCGCTCTTTTGAAACGTACTCTGGCATTTCATTTATTATATTATCCATATATACTAAATCATTAGCATCTATATTTCTGGCAACATAAGGGACTAAACTCAAAAATAATGGATTGTCAGAAAGTTTAGCATATATCATATCAACACCTTCACGGCCATAAGAAAATGTTTTACGATCAGTCAAGTGTTTAAACGATACCGAAATATAGATAGAATCCATTTTTTTCAACTCATCATAATGCTTAAACAGATAGTAGGATCGTAATAAATGATTGGATGCATCATCAATAAAATAACCGGAATCCTGCGTCATAGATACATTAAGCACATCTTTATCTATGAATACGGTATCCCGAATTTTAACTCCCAATTCCTGAAAGGTTTTTTTAATGTCATCTTCTATTTTTCTTTCTAATTCAAATTTATTTTCATTATTTTGACATGAAAATAGCATTATTGAAAACAAACTGTACACAAATATCTTAAAACTCATAGTTATTGATCTTTCTTGCTTTTGTACTCTTTATATTTGGAAATATTTCCTCTATTAGTCTTCATATTAGCATCAACTTGATTGAGAGAATCTTTCTGACTCATAGGAATTTGATACCTGCTATAGCCCCAGATTGGTGCATCTGAAGTTTGTTGTGGTGAATACCCCGTGTTCCAACCCTTATCTTCCTCACCATTTGTCATTCTATAAATAATTTTTCCTTCATCATCCCTACCGATAAATGTTGCTTCATTCCAAAAACCAAAACCTCCGGAGTGACTCTCAAGTTGTGTTGCACTATTTAATATATCAACCAAAGAGTTGGTATCCATATAACAGGGGTCTATATAAATGTTTAAATCACCACCTGCAATATCTCCAAATCCCCATCCTCCAAAATAGTCTGTTTTTACACTATTAGTTTCCCAATAACCCGAACCTTCTTTACCATTGACTGTTAACTCTGTTCCTCCGTAAACTAATGCAGTAAGGTTTTTAAATTTACCTTCAAACGTCGATTCTCGTTCACCACCTCTATTACCGGAAACGGTTCCTAAGTCCAACACAGGACCATCGCTCCATCTCCCGTATTCACTATCATACATATAAGTATTACCATCAGAAGCAGTATGCATATCTCCATCATTGGCATCATCAGGACAGTCGCCATCAGGACATAAACCTGTAGAGTCCGTCCACCTAACAGGATTGTTATATACATAATTGTATGGAGACCAGTTTGGGTAAAACTCCGCCAATGGGTCAACAGACAACCAAACACTCCATTTCGGGTCATAATACCTGGCCCCATAATAATACCAGCCGGTCTCCGCATCATACTCCTTGGCGTTGAACTTGTATCCTGTTTCACTATGTGCGTTCTATAATTTTTTTGCCTTAAATGCGTAGCGGGTTAAAAAAAACAAATCAACATATATGATAAATTCCCATTATTTGTGGATAGTCTACTGATTGAACATATACTTCGAGGTTGCAAACTTCGAAAATCCAGAGAGTCCTACTACAATAAGTTTTTATCTATTATTTGGGTACATATCTTCAAAATAATAGCCCTCTGGTCTGAATATTTTAGAAAAATCATACTGTAATTTATACGGAAAACTATTTTGTTCGTACTTATTATCAAATAGACATTCTCTATCTATTCCACTATATAAAGTTTTTTGATTTTTAATATAAACCTCAATAAATGTTCCGTCTAAAGCATTATGAAAACAAGGGACATCTTTAGTCAATGAAGTATCAAAATATTTATGTATGTCTTCTTTTCTTAAAGGTATGTTTTTTGACCTAACAGCTTTGTATTTTTTGGTTTTGAATGGACGAATTAGAATACTGTATAAGTTGTCTTCTTCGTAGTACCATAACAATGTTAAATCAGTTGATGAAAAGGAGTAAATCGTATCAGTCTTTTTCTGTAATTCATTAACTAATTTATTTTCCTTATTTGAAATATATGAATGAGAAGAACATCCATATATCAGGACTAAAAAAAACGCTACAATACTAATATTTAATAATTTATTCATCTAATCAATTTTTTCCTTATTACCCATTTTTAAGAAGTCACTATAATTAACTTTCATAAGTGTGCCTTTTTCATTGAAGAAATTAACCTTTTCATTGTTCACATCAATTAAAAAGGTATTCCCCTTAAAACCATTGCTTCTCCAATTACTAAGGCTTCTTTTGTCATCTGGTGATGGAGTAGAACCGTTGGGGTGAGTATGCCATATAAAACCTATATCATCACCATTACCACCAGGTTGAGTTTTACCATTAATTAAAAATGGCTGTACTGACCAAGTTGAAGTTTCTATTTTATTTCCATCTTTATCAAAAGAAATTTCTGTTCTTTTTGGCTTGCCCGGGTCCCAATGCCGGGCATTTTCATCTCCTTTCATAGTATGTGCTCCGTGCTCAACCCTTGTATCTGCTGAATCTCCACTTCTTATTGTATTATCCACAGAAGTTTTTACATCTTCAAGTATATTACCAGTTGGTATATGAAATACATTATCGCTTTCAGCAAGAGAGCCTGAAAATTTTTCCCCTGCTTTAGTAGCTTGATTTACACTTCTTTTTGTCGCACCTCTTACAAGGTACGATTTTCCCGCATCCTTTCCATCATCCCCTATAATCCTCACTCTACCCCAAAAGTTTTTACCATAAATAGGATCTCTCCCATCAGGGTCTGTATAAATTATAGGATTATGGAAAGTATAAGCATATGGCGAGAATGACGGATAATTAAAATAATGCTCGTCATTTTGGGTCGTAGTATCTAGATGAATAATAATACCACCCGGTCTCTGCATCCAGCTCCTTGGCATTGAACTTGTATGGCGAGTTGTTTGAGTTTAAGTGCTCTTCTACAAGTGTCTCTCCAAAAGGAAGGTACTCCATATGTTGTGTGATATCTCCCGCTAAGTTAGTAATATAACTTGAACTACCCAAGTGATCAGGGTGGTACCAGTAGGCATCAAAAAGCTTTTCGTTGTGGGAGAAACGGCAACTTATAGGTTCTGTAGTGCCATAAAGTACGGGTGGGTTCATAATAATTTCCTTGCCAAAATACTGGTGGTCAGCCTCTATAGTTGCGCCGGCCGTAATTACTTTCTGGTCAATAAGTTCAATTTCTGCCGTAGGTGCTAAATAATCTTTACACAGTAACCCCAGCTGCGTGATGGTTCCCAAAGCACTGCTTATGCGTTCACTGCCAATATAATAATGCTTGGTGTACTTTGTGATCGTTATTCCATCGAGTTCGTTTGCTTGAGTGTTGTCAGGCAATCGAAGTGCCTTTACAGTAAGCAGCGGGCTGGGGTAGAGGGTGGCATCCAATTTGTGGGCGTCTCCTGCTTCCTTGGCACTATAACGCGCATCAAACCTCCCGGGGGCATATTTTATAATACGGGTTCCTTCGGCATCATAAGTATAGCTGGCTACTTCGGGTTTTTCTGTTGCAGCTTCAGGGACTAAATCTACTGCTTTCAAACGGTCTTCTTCATCCCAAAGGTTTTTACGTAAACTAACCTCCATGGTGCCTGCAGGTTGATCAGGGTCTGTAACACGCTGTTTGGTTTCAGTCATATTTCCGTTAGCATCATATTCCAAAAGTTGATGCTTGATGCGCGGGTCAGTAGGGTCGTCATCATAATCATAATTCGGCATCTCAGTGATGCTACGCGGTGCATGGGGTTGAGCATATCCATAGTCTCCGGCAACATGACTCCCGCTGGCATAATCATCATAGTCAAGATCATAGGAAGTTGCTAAAACAGCGGTGCCTTGGCTGATAGGGTCATTAAGGTTAGAAACCGTTCCTCTCAGGTGGGTTTGCTCTTTTCTTAGTATAGTGTGATCCACATCATAGTGCATTTCTAAATTGTACTCCTGTCGCAACAATTGGGGAGTAGTATCTCCGGGTCCTACATAGACTCCTCTGGCATTGATCAACCTGTTGTAATCATCATAGGTATAGTGATGGTTTACAGGACCACCTAACACTCCGGTGGCTGGGTCGCTACTGTTTAAGGTTGAAATTTCTAATATATTGCTCAATGCATCATAGCTGTATGCTTTTTCAATATCAAAGCTGTAGAAGTCGTGCTCAACATTATTCATTCGCCGTCTAAGGTCATAATCATAAGTAGTTCGTGTATCATTACCATAAATAATTTGGGCTCGTTCACCATAGTCAGTATAAGAAATGTTTTTGATGATGTCAGGTGTAGTCACTCCATCTATTTGTCGTGTGATAGTACTTAACTGTCCTGCTTTGTCATAATGGTAGGTGACCTTTTCATGATCAGGATAGATGATTTCATTAATACGGTTCCAACTGTCATACTCCCATTCGGTTTTAAACCAATATGACATTCTTCCGGCTACGGCAATAGCACGAACATTTTCTGTCAACTCACCCAGTTGTCCGTATTTAAATCGTTGTATACCGGTGGCATCTTCTTGCTTGACCAAACGACCAATACCATTGTCATCAGGGTCTGTGTTAAATGCAGAGCCATAGGTATACTTTACATCATTTTCAGGATGTTGTGGATAATTGATTTCAATCAATCGATGATGATGATAGTTATACTGTACCACACCACTTTGATTGGGCTGCATAAGATTAGCAGTTTGTTTTGTGAGCAGTGCACCAATTTTATTGTATGTATAATTGGTAACACCTCTGTCAGGGTGTTTCTCCACAATACGTCGACCCGCAAGGTCATATTCATAAAAGGTTTCATAACCTTTAGTGTTTTTTACTTTAATAAGTTCGTTGATGGCATTGTAATAAAACTGTGTGGTGATGTCGTCGTTTTGAACAATTTTGCGGTTTCTGCCTTTGATATCAGTAAATGATTCTTGCACTTGGCCTAGCTCGTTTGTTACCCGGGTACTAAACATATCGTCTACGATAGCATATTCAATAGTGGTTTGTTGATTTTCACCCGGTTGTTGTACAGTAAGTTGCCGGTCACGGTGGTCATAGCTTACTTCCACTGGGTCTGGTAGGTTGTTTAGGGGTTGTGAATGATATTCAAGGTCTGTACCGGTCAAATTATAAAGGTCAGTAGGATAACTGTTTTGAACCATCGGTAAGTAACTTTCTAATACCCTACCAAATGCGTCCTTTGTCTCATAACCGCTTAACTGCCATTTCATTTGATCAGATTTATGGGTTTTTTTAAGCTGTATGGCCTTACCAAAACCATCTACTATACTAATTGTTAGAAACTCATTTCCTGAATGAAAGGGGTCATAGTGCCTGGTGATTGCATAATGCTGTGCATCAGTTGAGGTTCCACTGCCGGGTTCCAAAGCTCTAAAGCTGCCTTGAGCATTACTAATCATATAATTAGTATCAGTCAAGCCACTTGGTTGCGGCTGTAATGGGTCTTCTCCTTCATATTGCATCCTGATCGTCCAACCGCTAGGCAATTCATTGGGTCCGGTCACCTCCAAAGTCCTGCCGCGATTATCAATTCGGGTACGAACAGAATTAGAGTTCATGTCAGTAACAAAAACGGGTACGCCAAAAAGATAATTATAAACAGCGGTCGATTGCTGGTTGAAAGTGTCTGAAAAACTCACAGGATAGGTTTTTACAGCATTGTCATAGCCAATAGTTTGCGTAAAATACCCTCCAAAGGCATTTAAATTGTCAAGCTGCTTCACTTCGGTAGTATTGCCAAAAGCATCATAAGCAAACTCAACTCGATTCATTTCATTGTCCACAAGTCTAGTATTTATTCTTTCCAATTTTCCATTATTGTTATAAGAAGCACCTCGCATGCGCACTAAATCATTGCTTTGGTAGTTATAGACAGCTATACGCGTGGGTAAGCCCGTATAGTTTGGATCCTGATATCTTATTTCAGTTAGGTAGGCATCTGCCAGACTAGTTCCAAAGTTTACAATTTGTGTGATATTACCGTTAGAATCATATGCTCTAAATTCCTGAACTTGATGAAGACTTTGATTACCTTCATAAATTGTTTGAATACGTTTTACCTGAACAGGCAACAAACGTCTAAAATCTGGGTTGCCTGATCCGGGTTGTTGATAGTTGGCATCAATGGTAACATTGGTGTTTACCTCTGGCAGATCAGGGTTTAACAAGTTATAAAACATTTGGGAACGAGAAATCTTTTCATGGGCATCAGTATAAACCACAGTTTCCTTTAATGCCCCTTTTAAATAATAACTCTGGGTGTGGTATTTTTTTTCTGTATATCTGTATAATGAGGCATCTGATGGGGTGCGTTGTTCAATTTTGAGGGTTCCAAACCCTAAAAATTCACGCTCTCTCCTGTCTTGACGCCCGTCTTCATAAGTGATGGTCGTCAGGGTTTCATCAGGTGCTAAACCATTATCCTCTGTAAACCCGTCATGGGTTGAAATTTTACTCATTACCCACTTACTTTGTGGTAAGTCATAAGTGTTTCCAGTGCGTTCATACGCTATCTCCCAACTTCCACCCATAGGGGTATTCACTTTTTGAAGCAAATTTGTTTTGCCTACTTGATTTAAATGAGATGTAATAGAAGCATTGTCATTTTCCTTGTACAGAACATCAGGTAGTCCGTCTCCATCAATATCTCTAATCGATGCGGTTTGTTCATTAAAGGTAGCATTGAGCCCCGCTGTAGGGGTAAAAGTGAACTTTAGAACTACAACACTCAACGAAATTGTATAACCAAATGTAAATGACCCGTATATATTTCCTGATAAAGTATCATCTTCAATCAATTTATTTCCAAGATATAACATATTTGGAGACTCTTCAAAACCGGTACCCGTATTCAAATAATAGTTAAACCCATTAGACACTTTTTTGATTAGATCAGGTAAACCATCACCATTTATGTCCAAGATTGTAGTATTAACTTCAGCTTTACTGTTGGATGCCCCAAATCCAAAAGCAAAAGAGGCACTATAATTTCCACTATTTCCTCCGGCGCCACTACCAAATCCAATCCCAACGTTTTCACGAGTACTTGTCTTTAAACCTGTGTAATTGGATCCCCATAATATTTTATTACTGAAGCCATAACCTGTGTTTAAATAAACAACAACCCGATCTTCATAAATCCATACCTTATCAGGAAGCCCATCTCCGTTCATATCTATCCATTGTCTGGAATCAAATGATTTTCCAACACTATTGTTGATTCCTGAATTAACCTGGGTATACGTTGATTTTTTATTGTCAGACGCTGTGCTGTTTGGAAAGACTCCTGCAATATTAACGCCTGCTGTGTCATCTTCATTTTGATCTCCTGATGAAAAATTGTTTGTTTCAACGGTATCAGATAGGGCTCCCTTCATATCGGTAAATTGAATTAAACCACCGGTAACCATATCTGGATAACGATCACCATTTAAATCTAAGTATTGGTTCAAAACTTTTGATTTTGACCTACTAGAAGTACCGCCTAATCCCAAAGGACCAACTCCTCCGGACAATGACATTGCATTCCCTTTTGATTTTGAACGTTGCTTGAAACCAATAAAAAGAGTACCGTTGTTTTCATCCAATAAGCTGTCTGGGTCTACATACAAATCATAAAGGTTTTCCTCCCCAAACCTACCAAGCACACTTGTCAATTTATTGTTGCTGTAACCATAATAGGCATAGTGAATTCCTTCATTTTCATACCTTAGATCCAAATTGTTTTGACCGTAAAAAGTATATCTTACCTTATTTTCAACTTCATTTTCCAATTGCTCTGGGTCTTCTTCGTTTATTTGAGCTTCTAGTTCATCAACTTCTACTTGACTTTCGGGAAGTTTGTCAATAAATAACCCCACTTCTAAAGGACCGTCAAAATGGTTCGTTGCTGTAATTTCATCGTCTTCATTATATATTACTTCAACACCTCCATTATACAGAAAATGACCCCATCCACGATAAGAGAACCCAAAAAAGTGAGGGCTTATGGCAAAATAGGGGGTTTCAATTTCCACTGAGCTCCAGGCTGGATAATTGGGTTGCTCTTCAGCTACCAAGCTCAGGGTATGCTTGTTTAAGTTCAATACATTGATATTTTTATTGTTGACATAAAAGGCACTGTATATTCTACCATTGCTATCTTTTAGATCTTTTATTTGTATTTTACTAAATACAAAAGTATCATCGTCAACTGGAATAGGTGTAAAACTGTCACTTGTTTGCGAGAACTTGAAATCAGGTCCATCCTTAATTAAATAAAACACCTGGTTATTTACAGCCTTCACTTGACCCAAGGACGACTCTTTAACTACCCAATTTATTTTAATTGGCAACTCCCCATTGAGTTCCATAGTGTTTAAGACTTGATTTAAAAACATATTGCTAGAGGGCATTGAAAATAAATCGTGATCGAGAATCATAAAATCATCCTCTTCCTCACCGGGGGGTATAGTACCCATTTGCGGTAGTTCTCTGCTACCAAACCAATACGTGTCTTGCGTAAGTTGTTTATCATAAGTAATCA
>NZ_CAXBAN010000036.1:0-11158 GCF_963973675.1 uncultured Planktosalinus sp.
CTAATAAACTGGTTATACAACAATCAAAGTTCACAAAAGCGCCATCATAATGCCAATCGTTTATTTATAATCGTGCATTCTGAAAACGGAGACCACTGGAAACTTAAAGCAGAAATTTCGATTTTACATCAGGCAATATCCAATTATGTTGCTACTTTTGATGCCGGTCAACTCTCAACTAAAAAATTTTCAGATAATAGCACAGCACTTTCAGATATAATCTGGGTAACACAATGAATTACATAGGCTCTAAACACAAACTCAACCCGTGGATCTTTGAAACCATATCTAAAGCCGTTAGCTGCCAACTAAAGGAGGTTGTTTTTTGTGATCTTTTTGCCGGCACCGGAGCTGTAGGAAGGAATTTTAAGCCATTGGTCAAGAAAGTTATTGCAAATGACCTTGAATATTACAGTTTTGTATTACTCCGAAATTATATCGGCAATAACAAGCCGCTTGTTTACGAGGGTATTTTGAATGAGCTCAACCAAATTCAACCGGTAAAAGGATTTATTTTTGAAAACTACAGTGAAGAAGGCAAAGAAAAAAGGCTTTATTTTTCTAAAGAAAATGGTCAAAAAATAGACGCTATCAGACAACGAATAGAATTTTGGAAAAACAAAAATAAGATCTCAAAAGAACTCTATTTTTTTCTTTTAGCATCACTTATTGAAAGTGCTGATAAAGTAGCAAATACAGCATCAGTTTATGGGGCCTTCCTAAAAAAAATTAAAAAATCAGCAACAAAACCTTTAGAGCTCAAACCGGCCTTTTTTGAATTTTCTGAAAATTCACACCACGTTTATCAAGAAGATGCCAATGTACTTATAAAAAACATCAGTGGAGATGTTTTATACCTTGACCCACCCTACAATGCACGTCAATACGGATCGAACTACCATCTGTTGAATACTATTGCAAAATATGATACCTTTGTTCCACAAGGAAAAACTGGATTGCGCAATTACAAAAAAAGCAATTACTGCAGAAAAGGAGAGGTAACCCAATCTTTTGAAGAATTAATAAAAAACGCACAATTTCAATATGTGTTTTTAAGTTACAATAACGAAGGGCTAATGACCGAAAAAACTGTGCAATCAATCATGAAACGTTATGGTAAGTATGATTTAAACACCATAAACTACCAACGTTTTAAAGCTGACAAATCGGAAAACAGAAACCACAAAGCAGATGCCACAGTTGAGTATTTGCATATATTAGAAAAAACTTAAACCATGTTTACAGAAAAAGCCAACAAGATTTTTCAAGATGTAATTAAAACCTACCACATTATCAACACGGTTGATCAGCCGTTTAAAAATCCCTATGATCGAAATGCACAACTCATTGAGCACCTGCTCTACAGAAAATGCTGGATAGACACAGTGCAGTGGCATTATGAAGACATCATTCGCGATCCTCAAATTGATCCTGTGGCAGCCTTAAAGCTAAAACGTCAAATTGATGCATCCAATCAGGATCGTACAGATACTGTTGAATATATCGACGGTTATTTCCTGGAGAAATATAAAGATGTTGAGGTAAAGAAAAAGGCTAAAATCAATACCGAAAGCCCCGCCTGGGGAATTGACAGACTTTCAATTCTTGCATTAAAAATTTATCATATGGATGAAGAAGCCAACAGAGCAGACGCTTCACCGGAATACAGACTAAAATGCAAAGAAAAACTAGATGTTCTTTTAGAGCAACGCATTGATTTATCAACCGCCATTGATCAGTTATTGGAAGATATTGCTAATGGTGAAAAATACATGAAGGTCTATAAACAAATGAAAATGTACAATGACGACGAAATGAATCCAGTTCTCCGTAAAAAGTAATGCCCAAAACATCACATATTCTTGTTGTTCGATTATCCGCTTTAGGAGATGTAGCATTGAGTATTCCGGTATTGAGAGTGCTTTGCGACACTTACACCGGCCTAAAAATAACTGTAATTTCTAAATCCTTTCACAAACCTTTATTTGAAGAATTACCCAACGTTCAATTTTTCCCCGCTGAGTTAAATGGTAAACACAATGGTGTCAAAGGACTTATAAAACTTGCCTGCAAACTTAAGAATGAAAATATTGATGCTGTAGCAGACATCCATAATGTGTTGAGGTCTAACGTGATGAATATATGTTTTAAAATTAACGGAATTCCAGTTGCAATAATTAACAAAGGCAGAGCAGAAAAAAAAGCACTGACAAGATCCAAAAATAAAGCCTTTAAACCACTTAAGACCACTGTTGAGCGTTATGTTGAAGTATTTGAAAAATTGGGATTTCCAATTGATATAAAACAGCACACTTTTCCGGTTCGTAAGGATATTCCACCTAAATTGCTCCCTCTTTTTGATAAAACCTATAAAAAACACATAGGTATTGCCCCTTTTGCTGCACATGAAGGAAAAATGTATCCTTTGGAATTCATGGAAGAAGTCATTGCAAATCTTGATGCAGAAAGAGAAACACAAATTTTTCTTTTTGGTGGCGGAAAATCTGAGGAAGAAATACTCCAAAAGCTGGAACAAAAATATGTTACAGTAACAAACTTAGCCGGCACGCTTTTGTTTGAGCAAGAACTAGCTGTGATTTCTAATCTAGACGCTATGCTTGCCATGGACAGTGGCAATGCTCATCTGGCTGCAATCTATGATGTTCCAACCATTACTATTTGGGGAGTTACACACCCTTATGCAGGGTTTTACCCATTTAATCAACCGGCAGAAAATGCATTGCTTGCTGATAGAGACCAATACCCCCTAATTCCTACATCCATTTATGGCAATAGGTTTCCTAAAGGCTATGAAAATGCTATTAAGACCATTAAACCACAGCAAATTTTAGATAAAATAAAAGAAGTTTTGCAGAGCCCTTTTAAGGACTGAAACCCCGAGGGCTCATAGCATAATAGTCTAAAACCTAAAGGCTATTGTTTATTAAACATCATCATAATCCACCTTCAACACCGAAGTTGTAGGTTGTGCCTGACATGTTAAAACCAGCCCTTCTTCAATTTCTTCATCAGTTAAGATTTGATTTTTGCGCATTGTAGCGGAGCCCTCTTTAATCCTTGCGATGCAGGTACTGCAAATACCACCTTGACAGGAATAGGGAGCGTCAAGGTTGTGCTCAAGCACTACTTCTAACACTGTTTTACCTTGAGGCATTATTAATGAGGTTTCTTCATCATCTAGCATCACAGTTAATGCTGTATTTCCGGGAGATGCTTCAGTTGATTCTACTGGTTCTGATGAGCTTGAAAACAATTCAAAATGTATGGATTCTCTAGAAACATCATTGGATAATAGAGTTTCTTTTAGTTCCTCAATCATTGGCTCGGGTCCACAAAGAAAATAACTGTTTATCTGGTGTGATTTGTATTTATTTTTGATAAAATAATTAGCAATTGATTTACTAATTCTTCCAAACTGGTATCCTTCAACCTCTTTTCGGCTAAAAACAAATTCAAGCATAAAGCGCTCGGGATATTTTTGTTGTAAATCAATCAACGACTTCATAAAAATAGTTTCTTCGGGTGATTTGTTTCCGTAAACTAGAAGAAATTTACTTTCGGGCTCTTCTTCCATAACAGTCTTAATTATGGAAATAACCGGAGTAATTCCACTACCCGCTGCAAATGCGGCATAGGTGTTAAGGGAGTTTTTATTGGGTTCTAATATAAATTTGCCTTCGGGCGGAAGTACAGAAAGTGTATCACCTTCTTGCAATTCACGGTTTACAAATTCTGAAAAGCGGCCATTTTTTACTTCTTTCACTACCACAGAAAGCATTTTTTCATAAGGGGCAGAACAGAGTGAGTAGGCTCTTCTTGTTTTCACACCTTGAATTTCTGTTTCCAGAGTCAGATATTGACCGGCTTTGAAATTAAAAGCTGATTTAAGATTCTCAGGTATTTCAAAGTGCAATGAGACAGCTTCTTTGGTTTCTCTGATAATTTTATGAACTTTAAGAGAGTGAAGTTTTGACATTCTTTTTTTTTACAAAAATACAATCTTGTTTGACAATGAAAACCCTTAATTTAAAATTTAGACTATTTGAGGTATTTTAAAAGTACACAATTAATAAAATTAGAAGTTCAGACTCAACATTCTTTGGCTTCTATTCAATGGGCAAGAACATTAGAAAAATCAAAATTTAAGCTTAGTTTTCTGATTTTTTCAAAAAGAAACGTATTTTTACAACTTGCAAACATTTTATATACTAAAATCTAAGATTTTTAGTTAGTTATCATAAATAAATTCGATTTAATTTGAAAGGCATTTATAAATTTTCAGCAATACTTCTGGTATGTGTTTTGGTGGCGTCTTCCTGCTCCCGAAAAAAGAGCACATTCATGACCAGAAACTTCAGAGCAGTTAATGCAGAGTTTAATGCAATTTACAATGGCAATCTTGCTCTCGAACAAGGTAAACAAGCCTTGGTTCAAAATGTAAAAGATGATTATTTTGAAATTTTACCTGTTGAGCGTATTCAGCTTTCCGACGAAATTCAAATGCCCGGAGAAACAAGAAACTCTGATTTTGAACGCGCTGAAGAAAAAGCTGTTGTTGCTATTCAAAAACATTCAATTTATTTTGACGGGAAAGAACACAACCCTCAAATTGATGAAGCTTACATGCTTTTAGGAAAAGCCCGCTATTATGAGTCAAGATTTATTCCGGCACTGGAAGCTTTCAACTTCATTCTTCACAGATACCCAACCAGCAACAGCGTAAACACAGCAAAAATCTGGAGGGAAAAAACCAATATTCGTCTTCAAAATGAAGAAGTTGCATTAAACAATTTAAAAGAACTTTTTGAAAAAGCAAAGCTTGAGGACGAAGACTTTGCTGACGCATCTGCAATGATTGCACAGGCATATATCAACATGGAACACCTTGACAGTGCATTGGTTCACATAAAAAATGCGGCAAAGTTTTCTAAGGATAATGAAATTAAAGGGAGACTACTTTTTATTAAAGGTCAAATTTACAACTCCTTAAATCAAAAAGACAGTGCAAACCTTGCTTTTAATGAAGTCATTGAATTAAACCGAAAATCACCAAGAAATTATTTCATTCATTCCAAAATTCAAAAAATTAAAAATTTTGATTATGAAAACGATGATAAATTAGCTATAAAGGAACAGCTTGAAGAGTTGATAAACGACCGTGAGAATAGACCATTTCTTGACTTTATTCATCATCAAAAAGCTGATTTTTACAGAAACATTGGTGAAACGGAAGAAGCTTTAGCAGCTTACAATAATTCAATTAAAGAGTTTAGACAAAATCAAAAGCTTCAGGCGCTGAATTACGCTTCTTTAGGTGATTTATATTTTGACAATTCTGAATACAGAGCTGCCGGAAGTTATTATGACAGCACACTTCAAAGATTGGTTGAAAACACAAGAGAACACCGTATAATCAAGAAAAAAAGAGACAATCTGGAAGACGTAATAAAGTATGAAGATATAGCCACTAGAAATGATAGTATCATTTCAATAATAAGAATGGATGAATCAGAGCGGTTAGCCTATTTTACAGAATACGCAAACAACCTAAAAAGCAGAGCCTTAGCAGACTCTATTGCCGCAGTTAAAGAAAAAGAAAACTTTAGAAGCAACGAATTTTTTAAAGGAAACCAAAGAGGTAAGGAAGACAAAGAAAATGCTGGAGGAACCTTTTATTTTTATAACGCTACCGCCCTCGCTTCAGGAAAACTTCAGTTTAGACGTCAATGGGGTGATAGAAAACTGGAAGATGATTGGAGAAGGTCAAATAAAAAAACTTCACAAAGCGATATCCAATCTGATGTCTTGACGGCAACAGGTGTCCCAATTTCAGAAAATGATGCATTTAACGCAGAAAGTTACTTAGCAGAAATCCCCTCAGACCAACAGGTTATTGATAGTATAGTTGGAGAAAGAAACATGGCTTATTATCAGTTAGGATTAATTTATAAAGAAAAGTTCAAAGAATATAATCTGGCCATAAACCGATTAGAAACTTTGCTGACATTTCAGCCTCAAGAAAGGTTGGTAGTGCCATCAAAATACCACCTTTATAAAACCTATGAGCTGCTTGAAAATTCCGTAAAAATGGAACAATATAAAAGTGATATTGTAACAAATCACCCAAATTCAAGATATGCAGAAATTATAAGTAATCCAGAAGCTGTTCTGGCTGAAGATGAATCAAGCCCTGAGTTTAAGTATAATCAACTTTATCAACTTTTTGAAGAACAACAATATGCCGAAGTTATTGAAAAGGCAGACAACTATATTACACAATATATAGGAGATGAAATAGTGCCAAAGTTTGAAATGCTGAAAGCTACAGCTATCGGAAAACAGGATGGGCTTGAAGAATATAAAAAAGCCATGAATTTTATCTCTCTTAATTATCCTAACACAGAAGAAGGTAAAAAAGCAAATAACATTTACCACGCCCAAATCCCAAAATTGGAAAACTTCGACTTTGAAGCCAACAACGATTCTGACAGGTGGAAATTAATCTATGAATTTAATTCAAATTCAAAAGAACAAGCAGTTACTTTCAAAGAAAAAATTGACAATGCTATTAAAGAACTCAAATTTGATTACCTCGATACTTCAATAGATTATTACAATCCTTCAAAAGTATTGGTTGTGGTTCATGGACTTTATAGCCAGGAAGGAGCCAAGGGATTTGCAGAGACCATAAAAGAAAATAAGAAATTTAAGATTTCCAATCCCTACATTGAAATTTCATCGCCCAATTATGCTGTTGTTCAAGTACACAAAAATTTAGATTTGTATAACAATAAAATCAAATAACATGTTTTCAGACAAAAAATCGAAATCCCCGGCAGTTGTCGGTAATCAGCAAAACAGAATCACTGAAGGCACAACCATTACCGGAGATATTGTATCTAATTCTGGTATGCGAATAGATGGCAATATTCAGGGCAACGTTAAGACGCCCTCAAAAGTTGTTTTAGGAGAAAACGGAATTATTAAAGGCACATTAGAATGTGAAAATGCAGACTTAGAAGGAAGCTTCTCTGGAAATATGACAATTACAGGAACTCTCACCTTAAGAGCTTCAGCAAGGGTTGACGGCGATGTTGTTGTTGGTAAATTGGCTATAGAACCCGGCGCATCGTTTAATGCTACGTGTGTTATGAAAGGTTCTGTAAAACAAATGGCTCAAAAAGAATCTAAATCAGAAGAGGCTTTAAAGTCACAAAACCATCTTTTTGAAAAACAAGAAAGAAATCAAAAGGCCAAAGCAGGACAAAGCGTTTAGCAACTATGCAATTTACTCTGCCATTGCTTTTCAAATGATCGCAATCATCGGAGTGGGAACTTACCTGGGAAGCAAGCTTGACGATTATTTTAAAACCGAAAAACCTATACTAACAGCAGGTTTATCTCTGCTTTCTGTTTTAATCGCTATTTTTGTAGTGGTTAGACAAATTCTTTCAAACTCCAAAAAAGACAATTAATGAACGCAAGCTTTATTAAAAGAGAAACGACCTTTCTCTTGTTGCTATTACTCTTCACATTGTTGCTCTTTGCAATACATTGGTATATAAATTTTCACTTTTTTTTCGATATTGAACTAATTCTTCCATTATATACAATTTATAGCTTTCACTTTATAACGGTATTGATTGTCTATTCAATTGTAAACTTTAAATTTTCAACTGGTAAAAAGGAAATTTTCCCTTTGTTTATGGGCGCTACACTTTTTAAAATGATTTTATGTATTGTTTTTTTATTACCCGTGCTGTTAAATCCCAATGAAAATGCAACCCTGGAAGTATTTAACTTCTTCATCCCTTACTTTCTTTATTTGGCTTTTGAAATTGTAAATATTACTCTTTTTCTAAAAGAGAAATAAACCTTAATTTTAATGTTTGACATTTCATTTAGTATTACTACATTTGCACCGATTTTAAGGAACGCATTATTATCTTATTGAAAGCAATGAAATTAAGCGCCATCAGAACACTATTATTAGGAGTATTTTTAAGTACTTCTTTTTTTGTATCTGCACAAGAAGTCTCACCTGAGACTCAAGAGGATAAAAAATTTGATCCAAAAAGCATGATTATGCATCACGTCAAAGATGCTTATGGGTTTCATATTATTGATATAGGCGAAAAGAAATATTCTATTTCACTTCCCATAATTTTATGGACTGACAATGGCCTCACAACCTTTATGTCATCTGCCTTTGATCACGATTATTATGGAAATGTTGTAGTTGAAAGAAACGGCGGAAAGTTTGTGAATTACAAAGAGAAAATTTATCAACTCAATCCCGGTGAAGATACATTGGTAAAAGGCGAAGATGGATACCCGGCAAATACCACCAAGCCACTTGACATCTCCATCACCAAAAATGTCTTTATGATGTGGGTTTCAGTGTTGGTATTGTTCTTAATTTTTATTGGAGCTGCCAGAAAATACAAAAAATCAGAAAGCTTTGTTCCTAAAGGAATAGCGAGTTTTGTAGAGCCTTTAGTTCTTTTTATAAGAGATGAAGTAGCCATACCAATGATTGGTGAGAAAAAGTATGCACGCTATATGCCCTACCTTTTAACGGTCTTTTTCTTTATTTGGTTAAACAATATTTTTGGTTTAATCCCAATTATAAATGGAGCCAACCTTACCGGAAATATTGCATTTACATTGACAATGGCGACGTTCACATTTATCATTACAACATTTAGCGGAAACAAAAGCTACTGGAAGCACATTTTCTGGATGCCGGGAGTACCTGTTCCAATGAAGATATTTTTAATGCCCATTGAAATTGTGGGAATGTTTACAAAGCCCATCTCGTTAATGATTCGTCTTTTTGCAAACATTACAGCAGGTCATATTATTATACTCGCTTTAATGTCGCTTATTTTTATTTTTAATACGGTTGCAATTGCGCCTGTATCTGTGGCTTTTTCATTATTTATTATAGTAATAGAGATTGTTGTTACAGCAATTCAGGCTTATATATTTACCATCTTGTCAGCCCTATATTTTGGGATGGCAACAGAAGAACATGAACACCATTAATTAATTTAAATTTTATAACTATGACTATTACAGGAATTGCAGCTATTGGAGCTGGTTTAGCAGCTATTGGAGCTGGAATGGGTATCGGACGTATTGGTGGGTCGGCTATGGAAGCTATGGCTCGTCAACCTGAAATCCAAGGTAAGATTCAAACATCTGCACTAATTCTTGCAGCTTTCGTTGAGGCGGTTGCATTATTTGGAGTGGTTGTTGCCTTGTTACAAGGGTAAAAATCAAAAAGCACAGAAGTAACGGTTGGTTGCTTCTGTGTTTTTAATAAATTTAAATGATTAAAACTTTATAGAAATGGATTTAGTAACTCCCGGATTTGGACTTGTATTTTGGACGGCAATCACTTTCCTTATACTCCTTTTTATATTAAAGAAATTTGCCTGGAAACCCATTCTAGGCGCTGTTAGCTCTCGTGAAGAGTCCATTAAAGACGCACTTGCTGCTGCTGAAGCCGCTCGTCGCGAAATGGAAAACCTGCAAGCAGATAATGAGCGTATTCTTCAGGAAGCCCGTGCTGAACGTGAAGCCATGTTGAAAGAAGCACGCGATATGAAAAATAAAATGATCGCTGACGCTAAAGAGGATGCCAAACTTACTGCAGATAAAATGATTTCCCAGGCTCAGGAAGCCATTCAAAGTGAGAAAAAAGCAGCCATTGCTGAATTGAAAGGTCAGGTAGCATCGCTTTCTTTGGAGATCGCAGAAAAAGTTGTAAAACAAGAATTGTCTAACAAAGGCCAGCAAGAAAAACTTGTGGAGGATATGTTGGGAAAAGCCAAATTAAACTAAGCAACTCATGAGCAGAGCAGCCATAAGATATGCAAAAGCAGTTTTAGATCTTTCAACTCAGAAGGGATCTTCAAAAGAGACCTTTATTGAAATGAAAGATGCTTTGAACACACTTCAAGGCAGCAAAGAATTGCAATTGATGTTGAAAAGCCCTGTGGTTAAACAAGAAGACAAGCGAGCTGTTCTAAAAGAAGTGTTCAGTAACTCCTCTGAAATCCTTTTGAGCTTGATGGACATCTTGATTGACAACAAGCGTGGAGGTCTTTTGGAAAAGGTAGCTACAAATTATATTTCGCTTTACAACACAAGTATCAATGCAGTTGAGGCAGTTGTAACATCAGCAATTCCTCTTGATAATGCTTTGGAACAAAAAGTATTGGCCAAAGTAAAAGAACTCACAGGAGCAACAGAAGTTACTCTTGTTAACAAAGTAGATCCTGCAATTATTGGAGGGTTTGTTTTACGTGTAGGCGACACTCAATATGACGCGAGTATTGCAAACAACTTTGAAGAATTAAGAAAAGAATTTAAACAAGCATATAATTAAAAAAGCGTCATAGACGACTTTAACTTTATATTTTAATACAATGGCAGAAGTAAAACCGGCTGAAGTATCAGCAATTTTAAAGAAACAACTTTCAGGATTTGAAGCATCAGCTTCCCTTGATGAAGTAGGAACTGTTTTAACCGTGGGTGATGGTATTGCCCGTGTATATGGACTTTCAAATGTACAATACGGCGAACTTGTAGAGTTTGGCGGTGGTTTGGAAGGAATTGTACTTAACCTTGAGGAAGACAATGTTGGTGTGGTACTTTTAGGACCTTCTAAAGCAATTAAAGAAGGCTCTGTTGTAAAACGCACACAACGCATTGCTTCTATTAAAGTGGGTGAAGGAATCACAGGGCGTGTAGTTGACACTCTTGGAATCCCAATCGACGGAAAAGGACCTATTGTTGGCGAAACTTATGAATTGCCACTTGAACGCAAAGCGCCTGGTGTAATTTACAGAGAGCCTGTAACTGAACCCCTTCAAACAGGTATCAAGGCGATTGACGCGATGATTCCGGTGGGAAGAGGTCAGCGTGAATTGGTAATTGGTGACCGTCAAACGGGTAAAACTACTGTTTGTATCGATACCATTATCAACCAAAAAGAATTTTATGATGCCGGTGAGCCGGTGTATTGTATCTATGTGGCTATTGGCCAAAAAGCATCAACCGTTGCAAACATTGCTAAAGTCCTTGAAGATAAAGGTGCTATGGCATATACAACAATTGTTGCTGCAAA
>NZ_CAXBAN010000037.1:0-11142 GCF_963973675.1 uncultured Planktosalinus sp.
TTTTATTGGAATATTGTTAGAATCTATGGTTTTCATGTTTGGATTAGGGTACAAAATAAAATTAATTTACGATGAAAAAATCAATGCTCAAAAGAAAATTATTTCTGAACAAATCGAAAATCAATTACTGAAAGAACGATATGGTAAGGAACTTGAGATCAAACTAAATGAACAAGCTAAAGAACTTATCAGAGCTCAAAAAAAGGCTGAAAAAGAAAAATTAAATTTTGTAAAAGTTGGTTTTGAAAAAGAGTTAAACCACTTGCATTTGGCTTCACTTCAAAGTCAAATGAACCCCCATTTTATATTCAATGCCCTAAACTCCATCAAAGTATTTCTGATAGAAAACAACAAAGAAAAAGCCGTTTACTACCTCAATAAGTTTTCAAAATTAATCAGAAAAATTTTGGAAAGCTCCCGTATTGAGAGTCATACTCTTGAGGAAGAATTGAACATTATTTCTCTCTATCTGAGTATTGAAAACATACGTTTTGAAGACGAAATCAATTATGTTATTGAGAAAACATCTTCACTTTCTTTAGGATCCATTAAAGTGCCCCCGTTGCTTTTACAACCTTTTGTAGAAAATGCCATTTGGCATGGTTTGATGCTCAGTTCCAAAGAAAAGAAAATTGCAATCAGGGTGTATGGCGACGGAGCTAAAATAAAACTCTCACTAATTGACAATGGCATTGGAAGAAAGGCATCCGGTAAGCTAAAACAAAAAAAATCTTTTAAAAAAGAATCTGTTGGACTAAAAATGACAGAAGAACGTCTCTCTTTTTTCAATAAAAAGCACGGTTTTGATTACAGTTTTGAATTTATTGATTTAGAGGACGAAACCGGAGATGCTTTAGGAACCGAAGTGCGTTTTATTTTTGAACAGATTTCTTGATTGTTAAAACAACTTTTTCCAACTCATCATACCATTTTTCCCCAAACTTCCTAATTAACGCATCCTTCACAAATTTATAAACCGGTACCTGAAGCTCTTTGCCTAAAACACAGGCGTCATCACAAATGGGCCATTTATGATAGTTTACTGCTGAAAATGAACTGTAATTTTGAACCCTCACCGGATACAAATGACAAGAGATTGGTTTTCTGAAGGAGACTTTTCCAGCATTGTAAGCATCTTCAATACCACAGCTGGCAATTCCTTTGTCTGTAAAAGTAACGTAAGCACATTCTGCTCCATCAACCAAGGGAGTTTCTAAATCGCCTTTTTCGGTTTCTATATGAGTGCTTTGTTTTTCAATAGCAGCAATGCCTTCAGGTCGTAAAAAAGGTTTTACATCCTTATATATATCCTTAAGAATCTGAACTTCTTCTTCTTCTAAAGGAGCACCTGCTTCCCCGGCAATACAGCATTCACCTTTGCAGGCGCCCAGATTGCAGACAAACTCCTTCTCGATGAGGTCTTCAGATATGATGGTTTTTCCCAGTTGGAACATGTCGCAAAGATAGAAATTTTAAAGCCTCTTTTTGGTTAACAATTAAACCTAATTTTCTTTGTGAAAAAATTATATGTTTAATACTAAAAGAACTCGTTTTTCTGTCTATTTTTGCAGCCTCAAAAAATGGACGCTTAATTAACAAAAATAAAAACCAATTACTATGTTTTTAGGATTTGACTGGAGAGAAATGCTTACTGCGACAATGGTACTTTTTGCTGTGATTGATATCATTGGCAGCATTCCCATTATTGTTGATTTACGAAAAAAAGTGGGGCACATTCAAAGTGAAAAAGCGTCTATTGTTGCAGCTGTTTTGATGGTGGTTTTCCTTTTTGTTGGTAAAGAATTACTCAACCTTATTGGAATTGACGTAAATTCATTTGCCGTTGCCGGTTCTTTGATTATATTTTTCCTGGCTATAGAAATGATTCTTGGAATTCGTCTTTACCGTGATGACACACCTAGTACCGCTTCGATTGTGCCCATTGCTTTTCCATTGATAGCCGGAGCAGGAACTTTAACAACAATTTTATCTTTGCGAGCTGAATATGAAGTTATAAATATCATTATTGCCATCGTTTTAAATACTATCTTTGTCTATGTTGTATTGAAATCATCTGCTAAAATTGAGCGCCTATTTGGCAAAAACGGAATCAATGTGGTGAGAAAGATTTTTGGAGTAATTTTATTAGCTATTGCCGTTAAATTATTTGCCTCAAATGTGATGGGGCTTTTTCAATAAAATAAATTTCAAATGAAGTACTTTAAAATTATTTTATCAATCGTTGCCCTAGCATTATTGGTTTATAATGTTACTATGATAAACTTTTCAAATGTTTCAGATAAAACAAGCATTATTGCCATCATTGGTGTTATTGCTTGTATTTGTGCTTTATTGCTTTTAGCTATTTTGCATCTCTCACAAAAAATAGAAAAGAAGGTTAAACGGCGAAAGTAATTTTAATTATTCTTCAAGATTATCAATGTCAAGCACTTTTTCAATCATTGGATCGTTTTGATTGATTATTTTTTGATAATAATCACCTCCAAATAATTGTTGTGCAATGGTAGCCTTCAAGTGTTTTTTCATCAGTTTTTCATATCCACTAAACTCAAATTCACTTTCGCCAAGGCGAGCATAATTTATAAATTCGTTGAAGAGGGATTGGGAAACTTCAAATTCTTCATAAAACATCTCTGCATCGAAGGTATCAAAAAGGGACCTGTTTTTATCCAGTTGTTCAAAAACAAAATAATTCATCAAGCCGGATTGTGATAAATAATTTATAATTTCGTTCTCTTCACTTAAGTCTTTGGGGATAAATACATCCGGTAAAATTCCGCCGCCACCATAAACTATTTTACCGTTTGGGGTTTGATACTGCAAACTATCATTTACTTGAATGCTGTCAAGGCTCACTAACTCTCCATTTTTATAGCGTTGTTGATAATCTCTGAAATAGCTTCTGTCACCGTTTACATAAGGCCTTTGAATTGATCTTCCGGTTGGTGTATAGTATCTTGCTACAGTTAGCCTTACTGCGCTACCGTCGCCTAACGACATTTCACGTTGCACAAGTCCTTTTCCATAAGTTCTTCTTCCTATAACAACACCTTTATCGTTGTCTTGAAGAGCTCCCGCAACTATTTCACTTGCAGAGGCAGAATTTTCATTTACTAAAATGTATATTTTCCCATCTTCAAAAAGACCGTTACGCTTAGTGTAAGTGTCTTCAATCACACCAGATTTGTTTTTGGTTTTTAAAATTAAAGTGCCTTTTTCTAAAAAATCATCTAACATACGCTCCGCGGCAAACACATAACCTCCTGGATTGTCCCTTAAATCAAGTACCAGTGATTGTATGCCTGATTTAACAAGTGGTTTGAGTGTTTCTTCAAATTCATCATAGGTGGTCTCAGCAAATCGATTAACTTTTATGTATCCTATGTTTTCATTGATTTTATATCCTGCATCAACACTTTTCAGGGCAACTTCTTTTCGGGTAAGCTTAAAATCAATAATTTTTTGTTCGCTTCTTCGAAAAACTTTGAGTTCTACTTTTGAGTTCAATTTTCCACGTAAGGACGCCGTGATTAAATCCCTTTTGCCAAAGTCACCGAAAAGAGGCTTATCATTAACATACAAAATTCGGTCTCCGGGTTTAATACCCACTTTTTCAGCAGGACCTCCATCAATAGTTGATATTACCGAAACCGTGTCTTCATAAATATAAAAGCTTACTCCTATCCCAACAAATTTACCTCTCATATCTTCAGCAACAGACTCATACTCACTTCCGGGAATATACACAGAGTGTGGATCGAGGTTTTTAAGGATCCCGTTTACCGTTACATCAACAATACTGTCAGTATTGATCTGGTCAACATATTCAAAGTCAATATAATCTATGAGCCTGTTGAGTTTGTCTTTCTTAGAGTTTGTTGCAAATATTTTTTCAGTTGAGTCTCCAAAATTGAGTTTTGAACCAATAAAAACACCGGCTGCAACAGCAACACCAATAAGCAGTGGAATGTATTTAGAAGAAAATTTCAAGTTATTAATTTAAGAGTTAAACAGTATCAACCGATTCTAAATGTTCTAAATGCACTCCTGCTTTTTTTAGAAAATCAAGTCCTGAATTGTCTTTGTATTCTATATAATAAACCACTCTTGTGATTCCGGCTTGATGAATAAGCTTACTACATTCCTTACAGGGAGACATACTGATGTACAAAGTTGCTCCATTACTTGACTGAGCAGATGAGGCCACTTTTAAAATTGCATTGGCTTCGGCGTGCAGTACATACCATTTTGTATAACCTTCTTCATCTTCACAAAAATTTTCAAAACCCGAAGGCGTCCCGTTATAGCCATCAGAAATAATCATTTTGTCTTTGACAATCAGTGCCCCGACTTGCTTTCGTTTACAGTGTGATAATTTTGCCCATTCCAACGCCATCCGCATATAGGCAATATCATATTTTAGTTGTTTTTTGTTTGACATGTATTCAAGAGAGTATGCTGCGAAGGTAAAATATTATCGACGTTTTAATTATGAATGATTCGTTAAATATTGGAGTATAAATGCTTTAAAAATTCCAGCTGTTAAAAAGCATTGGCAATGATAATCCTACTATAATGGATGAAATTACAAGTACCCAGTCTTTTTTGTTAAACCTGAAAATTGTTTGAACAATTGCCCCTATAACAAGAACAATCAATGCCACTAAAAGCTGTGCAGCTTCCACTCCCAGTGCGACTTCCAATAAGGCCAACAATTTGCTGTTTTGCCCTATGGAATCTAAAAAATATGGAGCAAACTCCAATCCCCTTAAAAGACCCAGAAACAGAGAAAGAGCAAACAATAAGCCCATTTTTTCTCGCCGTTTTTCCTTTCCCGCAGTAAATATGTTAAACAACGCTGTAAAAATGATAACTACTGCTATGAGAAACTCAACCATTCCCAAACTCACTTTCACCACTTCATATGAAACCATCATAACAGCCAATAGATACCCCAGGGTAAAAAGTGTCAGTAAAACCAACAATCGCTTCCAGGCGTTGAACTGATAGGCAACCGCCAGTAAAATTATAAAGAGAATGTGGGCGTAATTGTACCAGTTGATCACATGGTCAAAGCCCATTTTGAAGTAAAGCCAAAACTCGTTCATGGTTGTGGGGATTTTTTGAGTTGGAATCAAAGTTAAGAATTGTAAAGAAATTACAACACCTCAAGCTTGGAATATTTCAAAAATTAAATAGCTGCGTAACAAAAAAACTCTCAGCAAATTGCTAAGAGTTTTTGTACTCAAGGTGGGAATCGAACCCACACTCCCGAAAGAACTGGATTTTGAATCCAGCGCGTCTACCAATTCCGCCACTCGAGCAAGCGGGAGGCAAAAATAAACAATTATTTATAATTTCATAGCAAATAACAAGTAATAATACCTCATTGGTTGAAAATATTTTATAAATTTGCACCTCTTTAAAACAAAGAGAAAGCAAAACCCTATTTTACAACCACTTAACAATGGCCATTCCAACACCCGAACCTAAGATTTTTGCGTGCTCACAAAGCCAGGTGCTCGCCGAAAAAATTGCCAATGATTTTGGCATGCCATTGGGGAATGTAATTACTTCACATTACAGCGATGGGGAGTTTCAACCTTCTTTCGAAGAATCAGTGAGAGGTAGCCGTGTGTTTATAATAGGTTCAACTTTTCCTAACAGCGATAACCTGATGGAAATGTTGTTGATGATTGATGCAGCCAAACGTGCTTCAGCAAGACACGTGACAGCTGTTTTACCCTACTTTGGCTGGGCAAGACAAGACAGAAAAGACAAACCAAGAGTGCCTATCGCTGCAAAACTGGTTGCCAAAATGCTAGAAACAGCCGGTGCTACCCGTATCATCACAATGGATTTGCATGCTGACCAAATTCAGGGCTTTTTTGAAAAACCGGTTGATCATTTATTTGCTTCCACTGTGTTTTTACCTTATTTAAGAAGCCTTAATCTAGAAAATCTCACCATCGCTTCGCCCGATATGGGTGGTTCAAAAAGAGCTTACGCCTATTCAAAATTTTTGGAAAGTGATGTAGTGATTTGTTACAAACAGCGTGAAAAAGCTAATGTGATTTCTCACATGGAACTCATTGGCGATGTTACAGGAAAAAATGTAGTGCTGGTAGATGACATGGTAGATACCGCCGGGACACTAACCAAGGCTGCCGATGTGATGATGGAACGAGGGGCATTGAGTGTTAGAGCAATTTGTACACATGCCATCCTTTCAGGAAATGCATATGAAAAAATAGAAAATTCTAAACTGGAGGAATTGATTGTAACGGATTCAATTCCATTAAAACAGGAAAGTAAAAAAATAAGAGTACTCACCTGCTCAAAACTGGTGGCAGATGTGATGATAAGAGTCAATACAAACAGGTCTATCAGTTCAAAATTTTTAATGTAACGCCCATAACTAAACAATAAAACTTTAAAGGAAAGATGATTCTAAGGGCGTTCCGTCTGACCTTTAAAACAAAATTAAATAAATGAAATCAATTACAATCAACGGATCTCAAAGAGAAAGCGTGGGTAAAGTAGCAACTAAAGCCCTACGTAATGCTGGAAAGGTTCCTTGCGTAGTATACGGAGGAGACAAGCCAATTCACTTTTCAGCTGACGAAATTGCATTTAAAGACTTGGTGTACACTCCAGATGTACACACAGTTGTAATTGCACTTGAAAAAGGTGAAAAAGTAAACGCTGTCCTACAAGACATTCAGTTTCACCCGGTAACAGACAACATTATCCACATTGATTTTTATCAAATTTTTGACGATAAAGAAATCACTATGGATATCCCTGTAAAAATTGTTGGTAACTCCAGAGGAGTTAAAAACGGTGGTGTATTACGTGTTCCTAGAAGAAAACTGAAAGTAAAAGGACTGCCTGCAGACCTTCCGGATTTTATCGTGGCCGATATCACCGAGCTTAGAATTGGAAGCAAACTTTATGTAACTGCACTTCCTATTGAAAACGTAAAAATCATGCATCCTGATAACACAGTGGTTGCACAAGTGAGAACTTCACGTGTAGCCGTTGATGATCTTGAGGAAGAAGAAGATGAAGAAGGAGAAGAAGGAGAAACAGCTGAAGCTGAAGGCGGAAATAACGAAGAAACTCCAGCATCAGAATAGTAACTGTTCCAAATAGCAGAGTAATTCAAAACATCCCGACTTAAGCTTCGGGATGTTTTTTTTTATATTTTTACAAAAAAACAAATGCTCACATTTTTTGGACGCTTATTAGCAAAAAAGAAAAGCACCATTCTTGAAGAAGAAAAACCTATGAAGAAATTTCTAGTTGTTGGCTTAGGAAACATAGGCCCGAAATATGAAAATACCCGTCACAATATTGGCTTTAAAATACTCAATCGCCTGGCACAAAATGAAAACCTGTCTTTTGAGCCTGCAAAACTTGGCGATATCACAACATACAAAATCAAAGGCCGCAGTTTGCTGTTATTAAAGCCATCTACTTATATGAATTTAAGCGGAAAAGCAGTTCTCTACTGGTTGCAAAAAGAAAAAATACCTCTTGAAAACTTACTGATTATTACAGATGACCTCAACCTGCCCTTTGGAACCATTAGAGTGAAAACCAAAGGCAGTGACGGAGGGCACAATGGACTTAAAGACATTCAACTTCAACTGGGCACTACCAATTACAATCGCTTTAGATTTGGGATTGACAATGAATTTGGAAGACGCAATCAAGTAGATTTTGTGTTGGGTGAATGGGAGCCCGAAGAAGAAACCCAACTCAACGAACGTCTGGACAAATCCATTGAAGTGATTAAATCTTTCGCTTTAGCAGGAATCACAAACACTATGAATTCATTTAACGGAAAATAACAGCTTGTGCAAGTACACCATTCCATCAAAAATTTTAAGACCGGCAAACCCACCATTGTCACAATTGGCACGTTTGACGGGGTGCATATTGGCCATAAGGAACTCTTAAAAAAACTCACTTCTGAAGCTGCCCGGTTGAATCTCGCCTCAGTAATTCTCACTTTTTTTCCACACCCGCGTATGGTCTTACAAAAAGAAAGTGGCATTCAACTTATCAATACAATTGATGAACGCATTGCCATTTTTTCAAAAACCGAATTAGACCACCTCATCATTCATCCCTTTACCAGGGAATTTTCAAACCTTTCAGCTGAAACATATGTAAAAACTGTTTTAGTGGACAATCTGAACGTAAAAAAAATCATCATTGGTTATGACCACCGTTTTGGAAATAACCGTTCCGCAAATATCGACGATTTAAAACGATTTGGTAGCCAGTTTGATTTTGAAGTTGAAGAACTATCAGCACAGGAACTTAATGATGTTGCTGTGAGTTCAACCAAAATAAGACGAGCTCTTGGAAGCGGAGACCTGGAAACCGCAAACAGCTATTTGGGCTATCCTTTTATGCTGAATGGAACAATTGTAAAAGGCAAAGGCATTGGCAAAACAATCAATTATCCAACTGCAAACCTTCAAATTAATGAAGACTATAAACTCATTCCCAAAAATGGTGTTTATGTCGTGCAATCCATTCTTGAGGATACGAAAACCTTTGGCTTGATGAGTATTGGCACGAACCCAACCGTGGGAGGAACCACAAGAACAATTGAAACCTATTTCCTGGACACTGATAAAGACCTTTACGGAAAAAAGCTTGAAATTGAAATGCTCACAAAAATAAGAAATGAAGAACTATTTGATTCCATAGAGTCTTTACAACAAGCTATAAGAAACGATGAGGCTTTCGCCCGAAAATACATCAAAACCCATGTTCAATAAATTTCTTTTTAAACACATTGATAATAGCGGACTCGTTGTTTTTAGGGTTGTTTTTGGATTGTTAATCACACTGGAAGCTTTTGGAGCCATTGCCACTGGCTGGGTTAAAAGAGTACTTATTGAACCACAATTCACATTTTCATTCATAGACTTTCCTTGGTTACAACCCTTACCTGGAGACGGAATGTACTATTATTTTGCTTTGATGGGTGTTTTTGGTATAATGCTTATGTTGGGGTACAAATACCGCCTGGCAAGTATTGGTTATTTAGTCATGTGGGCCGGAGTGTATTTCATGCAAAAATCGGCATACAACAATCACTATTACCTGATGCTTTTGTTGCTTGGTTTTATGAGCGTACTACCTGCAAACCGATGGTTTTCACTGGACGCTAAATTCAACCCGGAAATAAAATCACCCTCCATGCCGCGCTGGTGTGCATTAGTTATTATCTTTCAGGTGTGGATTGTTTATACTTATGCTTCAGTGGCAAAACTATACCCTGACTGGCTCGATGCCTCCATGGCACAAATATTAATGAGCGGGAAAGCAAACTATTGGCTAATTGGCGACATCTTACAACAAAACTGGGTCCATTGGTCAATTGCCTACACTGGAATTCTTTTTGACTTGCTAATTGTCCCACTATTGCTTTGGAAACGGACGCGAATGCTTGGGTTTGTCATTTCAATATTTTTTCACTTGTTCAATTCCATTGTGTTTCAGATTGGAATTTTCCCGTATATGTCGATCGCTTTTGCCTTGTTTTTCTTTACACCAAAAACGGTTCAAAAACGCTTTTTACCTAAAAAAGAGTTTTATAACAAAGAGGAAGTAATTGTTCCCGCCTATAAAAAAACACTCATCTTGCTGTTTTCGATTTACTTTATTATTCAAATTGCATTACCGCTTCGTCATTGGGCGATTGAAGACAATGTATTGTGGACAGAAGAAGGTCATCGACTCAGTTGGCGAATGATGTTACGCACCAAGTCCGGTACAGTAAAAGTCACCGTAAAAGACAAAAAAACAGGTGAAGAAACCCGTGTTGATATTTACAGCGATCTCACCACAAAACAACGCAGAGGTCTGGCAACAAAACCCGACTATATGTGGCAATATGCAAAACGCCTCAAAAAACAATACGCCACTCAAGGCAAAGATGTCGCGGTTTATTTTGATGCTAAAATGAGTGTAAACAATCGCCCGTTGACACCTTTTATAAACCCCACGGTAGATCTTGCTGCTGAAAAATGGAATTATTTCAAACACCACACTTGGATTTTACCCGCGCCGGAGGGATTATAAAACCTCTTTTTTCTTCTGAAAATCAACTGCTCATTAACAGTTAATTAATTAACTTTGCCCTTTCAAACCACTACTATGCTACAAGTAACAGACATACGCGATAATAAAGATGCTTTTATAACCGCATTGAAAAAAAGAAACATCGATGCTACACCCCTTTTTGAGGAAGTCCTGCAAACTGATGAACTCAGAAGAAGTACCCAGGCCAAACTGGATAACATTCTGGCTGAGTCCAATAAAATTTCCAAAGAAATTGGGATTCTATTTAAAAATGGTGACAGCCAAAAAGCCAATGCCCTAAAAGAAAAAACCACTCAATACAAAGAAGAAACCAAAACCCTTCAGGAAGAATTAAACGCTGCGGTTGAACAATTGCAACAGCTGTTATATAACATACCCAATATTCCCAATGATTTAGTTCCTGCAGGAAGTAGTGAGGACGACAACGAAGAAGTTTTTCGCGCAGGCGAAATTCCTAAATTAGCTGATGACGCACTCCCCCACTGGAAACTCGCCAAAAAATATGACATTATTGACTTTGAACTGGGCAATAAAGTCACCGGTGCCGGTTTTCCGGTCTATAAAGGAAAAGGTGCCAGATTGCAGCGTGCCTTGATCAGCTACTTTCTCGATAAAAACACAGCCGCCGGTTATACCGAATATCAGGTGCCGCTTATGGTCAATGAGGCATCAGGCTTTGGTACGGGTCAACTTCCCGATAAAGAAGGGCAAATGTACCACGTGACTGAAGACAACCTTTACCTCATTCCAACTGCTGAAGTACCGGTGACCAATATGTTTCGCGACGAAATCCTTCAGGCCAAAGAACTCCCCATTTTATGCACGGGATACACCCCCTGTTTCAGAAGAGAAGCCGGAAGTTATGGTGCCCACGTGCGCGGTCTAAACCGATTACACCAGTTTGACAAAGTGGAAATAGTAAGAATTGAGCACCCATCAAATTCACATAATGCATTGGATGGAATGGTAGAACACGTGAAAGAAATACTCAAC
>NZ_CAXBAN010000038.1:0-11117 GCF_963973675.1 uncultured Planktosalinus sp.
ATGAATCCAAAGGAATTCAACAGGTTATTTGTACAGATATTTCTAAAGACGGCATGCTTCAAGGTCCTTCTTTTGAACTCTATGGTGAAATATTGAAAGAAACAACAGTTCAACTTATTGCCAGTGGAGGTGTTTCAAAATTTGATGACCTTTTGAAACTGCGTGAACTGGGTTGTGGAGGCGTGATTTTGGGAAAAGCGATATATGAAGGAAAAATTACATTAAAAGAATTAGAAAAATTATGCTAAAAAAGAGAATCATACCTTGTCTTGATATTGCTAACGGAAGGACTGTAAAAGGAGTTAATTTTATTGATATTCGGGATGCCGGTGATCCCATAGAACTCGCCAAACGCTATGTGGAAGAAGGAGCCGACGAACTCGTTTTTCTCGATATCACAGCCACCCTTGAAAAGCGCAAAACACTGGTTGCATTAGTAACTGAAATAGCATCAGCAATCAATATTCCATTTACAGTGGGTGGTGGAATCAATACGCTGGAAGATGCTAAAGCTGTAATTCTCGCAGGAGCCGATAAGGTAAGTATCAACAGCGCGGCCATAAAAAATCCCAAACTGATTTCTGAAATCTCAAGTCATTTTGGCAATCAATGTGTTGTGGTAGCCATGGACGTAAAAAATACAAATGGCGATTGGAAAGTGTTCAGTCACGGTGGTAAAACACCCACAGGGCTAGATGCTTTGGAATGGGCACTGGAAGTAGAACGTCGCGGTGCCGGTGAAATTTTGCTCACATCCATGAACAACGACGGTACCAAAAATGGTTTTGCCATTGATATTACCCATACAATCAGCTCTCTATTAAAAATTCCGGTGATTGCTTCAGGTGGAGCCGGGACCATGGTTCATTTTAAAGAAGTGTTTCAGCAAACTAAAGCAGGAGCAGCTCTGGCAGCGAGTATTTTTCATTTTGGAGAAATTCCCATTCCGCAACTAAAAAATTATTTACAAACTCAAAAAATACCTGTAAGATGTCTATAGACTTTTCAAAAACCAACGGCCTTGTGCCTGTAATAATTCAAGATTTTAGGAGCAATCGGGTTTTGATGCTCGGCTATATGAATCAAGAAGCCTTTAACAAAACAAAAAATGAAGGCAAAGTCACCTTTTTCAGCAGAAGTAAAAATCGGTTGTGGACAAAAGGGGAAGCCTCCGGTAATTTTTTATTTGTAAAAGAAATTTTGATTGATTGTGACCAGGATACCCTTCTCATTAAAGCCAAACCCCAAGGCCCCACCTGCCACACCGGGAGCACTACTTGTTTTGGAAATGAAACCGCTAAGGGGTTTCTTTATGAATTGGAACATACTATTCAGCAACGCATAGTAAGTGGTGATGAAAAATCATACACCCGTGATTTAATGCAAAAAGGCATTAATAAAGTTGCCCAAAAAGTAGGCGAAGAAGCTGTTGAATTGATTATCGAGGCAAAAGACTCCAATGATGATTTGTTTAAAAATGAAGCAGCAGATTTACTGTTTCACTACTTAATTTTACTCAAAGCAAAAGGATTTTCATTGGAAGAAATTGAAGAGGTATTGAAGTCGCGGGCAAAATAAATTTTTATAAAAAAGATGGGATTTTAAAATCACTTAGCTATATTTGCTTTTCGATATGAGAAATTTAAATCAATATAACTCTTGGTGGTGGCAATCTAAATCCCAAATAGGATTCAGGTAGTTGTGCCATGTTGTTTTGTAACCAAAATAAACCAAGCCCGCTGAATCCAGCGGGCTTTTTTTATGTAAAAAAATGAAATTTAAAGATTTTAACAATGACATTTACTTTTAAAACAAACATCAAAAAAACACTCAGTGATACCCACACGCCAGTGGAAGTGTACCTTAAATTCAGGGATAAGTATCCGGGTTGTTTTTTACTCGAAAGCTCAGACTATAAAAGTAAGGAAAACAGTTTTTCATACATTTGTTTGCAGTCCGTCGCTTCGTTTTCGGTGAATAAAGAGCTTACCACTGTGCGATACCCAAGACAGCAAAAACAGGTGCTAAAGACAAATGAAACCGAAATTCCTGAAGCCCTGAACGCTTTTGCAAAGTCATTTAATACTGAGCAACAGGACTATGATTTTGTCACCAGCGGACTCTTTGGCTACACTTCTTATGACGCCATCCCACTGTTTGAGGATATAGAATTTAGCAATCAGGATTTTGACTTGCCGCTTCTTGAGTATCATCTTTTTAAATACATCATTGTTTTCAATCATTTTAACAACGAACTCTTTATAGTCGAACAACAAGCTAAAGGCGAAAACTCCCGCTTATCTGAAATTGAGGACCTATTAAACCACCGCACTGTCACACAATTTAAATTTTCAACCGTTGCCAAAGAAACAACTAATTTTAACAATGCCGATTTTTTAACTAAAATCAAAAAAGGTATTGACCATTGTCACAAAGGGAATGTTTTTCAGGTGGTGCTTTCCCGAAAGTATTTCCAAAAATTCAAAGGAGATGAGTTTAATGTATACAGAGCTTTAAGGTCTATAAATCCGTCACCTTATTTGTTTTATTTTGATTTTGGTAATTTTAAAATATTTGGTTCTTCGCCTGAAGCTCAACTCACGATTGGAAATCAAAAAGCCATCATCAATCCCATAGCCGGAACCTTCAAGCGCACAGGAAATACATTGGAAGACGCAAAAATAGCCGAGGCATTGAGCAATGACCCTAAAGAAAATGCAGAACACATCATGTTGGTAGATTTGGCAAGAAACGATTTGAGTAAAAACAGTACCTCGGTAACCATTGACAGTTTTAAGCAGGTGGAATATTATTCACATGTCATTCATTTAGTTTCAAAAGTAAGTGCCACTTTAGATAAAGATTACAACCCCATAAAAATTTTAGGAGACACCTATCCTGCGGGGACTTTGTCTGGGGCGCCCAAACACAGGGCGATGCAAATCATTGATGAGAATGAGCCTCAAAGCCGTGGTTTCTATGGCGGCACCATAGGCATTATTGGGTTGAACGGTACCTTTAATCACGCTATCTTTATTCGTTCTTTTTTGAGCAGGAAAAACACCTTAACCTATCAGGCAGGTTGTGGGATAGTTGCCAAATCAGTTCCCGAAAGTGAACTTACCGAAGTTGAAAATAAACTATCTGCTTTACGTAAATCCTTAGAACTCGCTAAAACTCTTTAAAAATGAAACATCCAGGAAAAATTATTAATTCACAGGTTACATTTAAAATGGATGTTTCAAGTGACCAATTAAAATAAATATTAAAGACACATGAAAATACTGGTTATCGATAATTATGACTCTTTTGTGTACAACATTGTTCATTATTTGGAGAATTTGGATGTAGATCAAGTACACGTAGTCAAAAATGATAAGTTTGAACTTGATTTAATCAATATCTACGATAAAATCGTTTTGTCACCGGGCCCCGGAATACCAAAAGATGCCGGCTTGATGCCACAAGTGATCCTTGAATTTGGCGCGGTTAAACCCATACTCGGTGTATGTTTAGGACATCAGGCCATCGCAGAGAGTTTTGGTGGTGCACTCCATAACCTAGAAAGTCCGTTACACGGTATCGCCTCTCGGGTTGAGGTGACTCAAGAAGATTATTTATTCAAAAATATTCCTAAGCAATTCAATATTGGGCATTACCATTCCTGGGTGGTTAAACCGGAATTACCAGCCACATTAGAGGTTTTAGCAAAAGATGCTTTCGGGAATATTATGGCATTAAAGCACAGTAGTTATGATCTACGGGGTGTACAGTTCCATCCCGAATCGGTGCTGACTGAATACGGTCACCAATTGCTTGAAAACTGGATAAAACAATAAAAAAGTAGTAGATGAAAGAAATATTAGAATACCTCTATCAGCATAAAACCCTTACAAAAAAAGAGGCCAAGCAAATCCTGATGGATATTGCTTCAGAGAAATACAATCATTATGAAGTAACTTCTTTTTTGACTGCTTTCATTATGAGAAATATTACCATAGATGAGCTAAGAGGGTTCCGCGAGGCCTTGCTAGAGCTTGCTATAAATATTGATTTGTCAGCTTACAACCCGATGGATGTTTGCGGCACCGGCGGTGATGGTAAAAATACCTTTAACGTTTCTACGCTCACTTCCCTTGTTTTAGCAGGAGCGGGAATTCCGGTGGCTAAACATGGTAATTATGGGGTGTCCTCTATTTCCGGCTCTTCCAATGTACTGGAAGCGATGGGTGTTGTTTTTCATACTGACGAATCTAAACTCAAACAACAACTTGAGAAAGCAAACATCTGCTTTATGCACGCACCATTATTTCATCCTGCAATGAAGTTTGTAGCTCCCGTGAGACGTGAACTGGGTGTAAAAACCTTTTTTAATATGCTGGGTCCACTGGTGAACCCGGCACGACCAAAAGTACAAATGACAGGAGTATTTAGTATGGAACTCGCAAGAATGTATCAGTATCTTTTTCAAGAAGAAGAGATGCAATATGCCATTGTATATGGATTGGATGGTTATGACGAAATCACCTTGACCTCAAACACTAAAATTATTACTCAGGAGGAAGAATACATCACAGATGCTGAAGACTTTGGGTTTGAAAAAGTAACACAACAAGAAATTCACGGCGGTGATACGATTGAAGAATCGGCCTCTATTTTTAAAACCATCCTTGACGGAAAAGGTACTCAAGCCCAGAACCAGGTGGTACTCGCAAACGCTGCTGTTGCCATTCAATGTTATCAAGACAAACTCGACAGAGAAACCGCTTTACAACTGGCTGTAGAATCTCTTCTTGGAGGTAAAGCAAAACAAACACTCAAAACATTAATCGCATTGCAATGAACATTCTCGACACCATAAAACAATACAAAATAAAGGAGGTTGCTCGACAAAAGGCTATCTGCCCGATAAAACTCCTGGAACAAAGCATCTTTTTTGAAAGTCCCTGCGTTTCTTTTTCGGGCTATGTTGTAGATCCAGGCAGAAGCGGTATTATCGCTGAGTTTAAACGAAAATCTCCTTCAAAAGGTGATATCAATAAATATGCAAATCCGGAAGAGGTGACCGTCGGCTATATGCAGGCCGGAGCAGCAGCGTTGTCTGTGCTGACTGACGAACATTTTTTTGGTGCCAAAAAAGAAGATTTACCCACAGCCCGTCGCTTCAACTTCTGTCCCATTCTCAGAAAAGAATTTATAGTGGACGAGTATCAAATTATTGAAGCCAAGTCACTTGGTGCCGATGCGATATTACTGATTGCAAAAATGATTTCGGTAAAAGAAATTGAAAACTTTACGACACTTGCGCAGCAGTTAGGAATGGAAGTGTTGCTGGAAACCCATACAGAAGCTGAAGTATTGAGCCATAGCGAAAGCAAGGCCAATGCTTTTGGAATCAACAACAGAAACCTCTCCACATTTGAAGTCTCTGTCGAAAACAGCATTCGTTTGTCAGAAATGCTTCCTAAAACAAAACTAAAAATAGCTGAAAGCGGTATCGATTCCCTTGAGACAATCAAACAATTAAAAGCAAACGGGTTTGATGGCTTTTTGATTGGTGAATATTTTATGAAACACAGCAATCCGGGGGAGAAATGTAAGGAATTGATAAAAAACTTGTCACTCATTTAGAAAATTAAGTTAGAAACATTTTTAACCTATCTGTGACTCTGTTTAAGTCTCTGTGAAATTCCGTTATACACTATTAATTAACCTGATAATAAATAATACCGCAGAGTTAAACGAAAAAACACAAAGGGATACAGAGAAATATAAAACGAATATGAAAATCAAAATTTGCGGACTCAAAGAGGCTAAAAATTTAAGGCAGGTTTCAGAAGCAAACCCCGACTATATGGGATTTATTTTTTACCCCAAATCAAAACGGTTTGTGGGTGATGAATTTTCAAAAACTACGTTGGCTAAAATCCCTGAAAGTATCCTGAAAACAGCTGTTTTTGTTAATGAATCTCAAGAAAACATATTAAAAACTGTTCAGAAATATGACTTTCAAGCAGTTCAGCTGCATGGCAATGAATCAACCGAAATATGCAAGCAACTGAAATTACAAAACCTCATTGTTATCAAAGTCTTTGCGATGGACGATTGCTTTGATTTTGAGACGTTGCATCCTTATGAGAACCATTGTGATTATTTTTTATTTGACACTAAAACGAAGCATTTTGGCGGAAGCGGGAAATCTTTTGACTGGAACCTTTTACAGCAATACCATTTGAAAACTCCATTCTTTTTGAGTGGTGGTCTGGGTATTGAAAATCTGGAAGCGATATTAAAATTAAAACACAACAAACTTTATGGGCTTGATTTTAATAGTAAACTTGAAATTAGCCCGGGTATAAAAAATATACAATTGATTAACAAAGTACTTGATACCATTAAAAATTATGAACACATTTAGTCCGTCAAAAGAAGGGTTCTACGGTGAATTTGGAGGTGCTTTTGTACCCGAAATGCTGTACCCCAATGTACTTGAACTTCAAAACCGTTACAGGAAAATTATTGAAACAGATGACTTTCAAAAGGAATTCCGTGCGTTGTTGCGAGATTATGTGGGTAGGCCCACACCACTGTTTTATTCCAAAAATCTTTCAAATGAACACAGCGCACATATCTATCTCAAACGGGAAGACCTCAACCATACCGGTGCACATAAAATTAACAACACCATTGGCCAAATTCTCGTCGCAAAAAAATTAAACAAGAAGCGCATTATTGCCGAAACCGGAGCTGGTCAGCACGGTGTTGCCACTGCTACCGCTTGTGCCTTGATGGGGCTGAATTGTGTAATCTATATGGGTGCCATTGACATTGAAAGGCAAAAACCCAATGTGGATAGAATGAAACTACTGGGTGCTGAAGTGATTTCCGCGACAAGCGGAAGCAAAACTCTTAAGGACGCTACCAATGAAGCGATCAGGGCGTGGATTAATAATCCGGTAGATACACATTATATCATCGGTTCGGTAGTGGGGCCGCATCCTTATCCTGATATGGTGGCGATGTTTCAATCGGTCATTAGTGAAGAAATCAAAATACAACTTCTGGAAAAAACCGGCAGAGAAAACCCAGATTATGTGATTGCCTGTTTGGGTGGTGGCAGCAACGCCATTGGTGCCTTTTACCATTTTATTGATAACAACAAAACAAAACTTATTGCTGTGGAAGCCGGTGGTGAAGGTGTGTATTCAGGAAAAACAGCAGCCACGATTGCTTTGGGTAAAAAAGGCATTATCCACGGAAGCAAAACCTACCTAATTCAAACAGCCGATGGTCAGATAGTGGAACCTCATTCCATTTCTGCAGGTCTTGACTATCCCGGTATTGGTCCTGTGCATGCCTATTTAAACGACACTAAAAAAGCAACAGTTGTTTCTGTAACTGATGAAGAGGCTTTAGTCGCAGCGCACGAACTTTCTCAAAAGGATGGTATCATACCGGCGCTGGAGTCGGCGCACGCATTGGCATACCTAAAGAAAATGACCTTTAAAAAAGAGGATGTGGTTGTCATTAACCTGTCAGGAAGAGGGGATAAGGATTTGGCGACCTACCAAAAACATTTAAAACTATGAGCAAAAGATTAGATAAACTTTTCGAAACTAAAAAAAACAACATCCTCTCCATTTATTTCACAGCAGGCTATCCTGAAATTAATGATACCTTGAAAATTGTCAAAAACCTGGATGCAGCGGGTGTCGATTTAATCGAAATAGGGATGCCTTTTTCAGACCCTTTGGCAGATGGACCGGTGATTCAGGAAAGCAGTCAAAAAGCAATTCAAAACGGAATGACCATCAAACTGCTTTTTGAACAATTAACCGATTTGAGAAAAATCACTCAAATTCCGATCGTGTTGATGGGCTATTTGAATCCTGTAATGCAGTATGGCGAGGAAGCCTTTTTATCAAAATGTGCAGAAGTGGGTGTTGACGGACTTATTTTGCCAGACTTACCCTTAGAAATTTACAATCAGGATTGGAAGATTCTTTCAAAAAAATTTGATATTTCAAACATACTCCTGATAACGCCTCAATCAACTGAAGAAAGAATAAGCGCCATAGACGACGCTTCAAACGGATTTGTGTATGTGGTCTCATCAAACAGCATAACAGGCGCCAACAATACGTTTGACCGGCAAGCGGAATATTTTCAATACATTCAGCAATTGAGACTTAAAAATCCCACATTGATTGGTTTTGGGATACACGATAGCGAAACTTATAAAGAGGCTTGTCAATACAGTAATGGAGTCATTATAGGAAGTGCATTTATCAGACATACTACGTCAGAAGGCATCAGTATAAAATCAATTTACGAATTTGTAAAAAACATCAGGTCATGATTATACAATTGGATAAAAACATTTCGCTACAACATATAATGGCGATTCACGGAGTATTGGAACAATTCAACATCAAAGCAGTGGATATTAAAACCCAGAGCCATTTCTACAAAGTGGCAGTGTTAAAAAATGAATTTGACCTAAGGCGATTGGGTAGCTTACCGGGAGTCAAAGACATTCACCGGGTAACAGATGATTACAAACTGGTTTCCCGAAAGTGGAAAGTGACCCCTACAACTATTGATTTGGGTGATGGAGTCACCATAAACGAAGACAATTTCACTTTAATGGCCGGACCCTGTTCTATAGAAGGTGAAGAACAAATTGAGGCTATTGTAAACCAACTGGTTAAGAACAATGTCAAAATTATGCGTGGAGGAGTATATAAACCCCGTAGTTCGCCTTATGCATTTAGGGGACTGGGAATCGAGGGTTTGAAATCCTTTTATCGCATTTGCAAAATAAACGGCATTAAAATTATAACAGAGGTCATGCAAGTTTCTCAAATTGAAGAAATGATAGATTATGTTGATATTTTTCAGGTGGGTGCGCGCAACACCCAGAATTTCAATTTACTTGATGCACTGGGAGGAGTTGATAAGCCGGTGATGATTAAAAGGGGTATTTCCGGGAGTATAGATGAACTGTTGCAGTCTGCTGAATATGTTTTTTCTGCCGGTAATGAAAAGCTGTTGCTTTGTGAGCGTGGCATCCGCACTTTTGAAGGAGCTTACAGAAATACTTTTGATATCAATGCTATTCCCATTTTAAAAGAAAAAAGTCATCTGCCGGTCATTGCTGATCCATCGCACGGCATTGGAATAAGAAAACACGTGGAGCGAATTACTTTAGCGGCGCTTGTGGCAGGAGCAGACGGTGCGATTGTCGAGATGCATCACGAGCCTGAAAAAGCCTTTTCAGACGGGAAGCAAACACTGGACTTTGATGAATTCTCAACCCTGGTTGCCAAAATTAAAAAGCTCCGGGAAGTAGCAGTTTAATCTTCTTCCACAAAGTCATCCAGGTCCCGGCGGTCTTTTTTGGTGGGACGGCCGGTGCCTTTTTTGCGGTAGTAGTCTTTGGAATATTTAAGAAGTTCTAGTTTTTCAAGGTTTTCTTTGGGTGTAATATCCTTTCGGTAGATATCAACAAGCTTGGCTCCCAGTCTGGAGTCAGGGATGTCGAGCACTTCAAGTACATAATCCACCTGATTTTTACGCACTTGAACCTGATCACCGGGATAGACTTCCCTTGAGGGCTTTACATTGTCTCCTTGTATCTTTACTTTTCCGGTCCTACAGGCATTGGTAGCAATGCTTCTGGTCTTAAAATAGCGCACACACCATAAATATTTATCCACTCTCATACTAAGCCCACTTAAAAATAGTTAATCTTTTAGACAAAAATAAGAGATTATTGTATCTTCGCCAGCAAAATAAAAGAGAATCAACGCCCATAGAGGGTACAAAATAAAAAACAGGTATTTTCAAGCATTTAATGTATTGAAAAAAAACGGCTAATAAACTTAATTTAAATGAAAAGCACCTATAGATTTTTAACTTTGATTTTATTAACTGCATTGGTAGTTAGTTCTTGCAGAAGAGATGATGAAGGCCCTGAACGAATTCCTGAGCGTGATCGTGCAGCTGAAGCAACAGCTGCAACGGCAGAGATTGAAGCTTTTCTTCAGACACATTTTTATAATTATGAGGATTTTGAAAATCCGACACCCAATTTTGATTATAAAATTGTATTTGATACCATAGCAGGTGAAAATGCAGATAAAACTCCGTTAATTGAGCAGGTAATGACCAAGCAGGTATTTGACAGAGTAAGGCCTGAGGTTATTTATACTTTATACTACTTAAAAGTAAAAGAGGGCGAAGGAGATTCACCACTTTATGCTGACGAAGCATTGGTTACTTACAAAGGACAGTTTTTAAATCTTGACACCTTTGATGCTTCTGACGCACCAATCAAATTTGATTTAACACAAGTTGTTACCGGATTTCAACAGGGAGTTATTGAATTAAGTGGTGCAACAAACATAATAGAAAACCCTGATGGCACACTTACTTTTGAAGGCTTTGGAGCCGGTGCTGTTTTTGTGCCTTCCGGTTTAGGATATTGGGTGAATTCTCCTTCCGGAATACCGGTGTATTCTCAGCTTATTTTCACCTTTAATTTGTATGATGTCACCACAGACATTGATCATGATTCGGATGGGGTTCCTTCTTTACTGGAGGATTTAAATGAGAATGAATATTTGGGAGATGATGATACTGATGAAAATGGTGTCCCAAACTATTTGGATACTGATGATGATGGAGACGGTGTAGAAACTATTGATGAAATTATCATTAACCCTGACGGTACTGTTGAGTATCCCGATTCAAGCGGGAATGGTATTCCCGATTACCTAGACCCTGATTATCCTGTTTTAAATAATTAATTCTAAAAATTTAAATAAAATAAAAACCCCACGAAAATATTTCCGTGGGATTTTTTTTTTGAAGCAAACGTAGGTGTTGTTCAATTTATTTTCGCTGCATTACTTTTTTTACAGCCTTTACAATGGCATTTGCATTGAGACCGTATTTTTCCATCAGTTGTGCGGGTGTGCCTGATTCGCCAAAGGTATCCTGTGTGGCAACAATTTCCTGTGGGGTAGGGTGATTTTCAGCGAGCACACGGGCAACGCTTTCTCCCAGTCCTCCCAGAAAGTTATGTTCTTCTGCAGTGACGATACAGCCTGTCT
>NZ_CAXBAN010000039.1:0-10854 GCF_963973675.1 uncultured Planktosalinus sp.
GGCAGTGTAAGCCTGGGATGGTTTTTGGAGCGCAACCGTGAAAAACTGGCAAACGATGTCATACTTATTAGTGATACCGGTATGATTGCCAAGGATGTCCCATCCATCACCACAGGATTGCGTGGCTTGAGTTATGTGGAAGTAGAAGTCACCGGTCCCAACAGAGATTTACACTCGGGTCTTTATGGAGGCGCCGTGGCAAACCCAATCAATATTCTGGCAAAAATGATTGCCTCGTTGCATGATGAAAACAACCATATTACTATCCCCGGTTTTTACGATAAAGTAGAAGAACTTACTACTGAAGAAAGAGCTAAAATGGCCGAAGCCCCTTTTAGTCTCGATGCTTATAAAAAAGCGTTGGACATAAACGATATCTATGGTGAAAAGGGGTATACCACCAACGAAAGAAATTCAATTCGTCCCACATTGGATGTCAACGGAATCTGGGGTGGCTATACAGGTGAAGGTGCCAAAACGGTGATTGCCAGTAAAGCGTACGCGAAAATAAGCATGCGCCTAGTACCCGATCAGGACTGGAAAGAAATCACTGAATTATTTAAAAAACATTTTGAAAGCATCGCTCCTGAAGCCGTAAAAGTAAAAGTGACTCCTCACCATGGCGGAACCGCTTATGTAACACCCATCGACAGTATGGAGTACCGCGCTGCAGAAAAGGCTTATAAGGCTACTTTCGGTAAAACACCAATCCCGCAACGCAGTGGCGGGAGCATCCCGATTGTGGCATTATTTGAAAAAGAATTGAAAAGTAAAACCATTTTAATGGGCTTTGGACTGGACAGCGATGCCATTCATTCACCAAATGAACATTACGGTATCTGGAATTACCTGAAAGGGATAGAAACCATTCCGCAGTTTTTTCATTATTTTGCTGAGATGAGTAAGTAATCTCGACTTTCAAAAAATATAAAAATCCCGTCAAATGCGGGATTTTTATATCTTAGGTCTTAAGTCTTGTAGTCTTACGTCAAAAAAAATTATACCTTTTTCACAAACTTGGTCAAAATCACAATTTGCTGGCCATCGACTTTCCCTTCAATTTGCTCATCATTATCGTGCACCAGAGATATGCGCCTCACGGCAGTGCCCCTTTTTGCGGTAAGCGATGAGCCTTTTACATCCAAATCTTTAATTAAAACCACGTTATCACCAGCTTCTAGAACAGCGCCATTGCTGTCTCTGTGAATAATTTGATCGGCTTTGGCAACGTCGTCACCGGCAGCCTTTGCCCACGACATGGTCTCATCATCGAGGTACATCATTTCGAGTAAATCCTGCGGCCAGCCTTCAGCTTTGAGACGGTTCAACATACGCCACGCCAAAACCTGAACTGCCGGCACGGTACTCCAAATACTGTCGTTTAAACTGCGCCAGTGGTTGGGGTCTATGGTTTCGGGGTTTTCGATTTGATTCAGGCAAGTTTCGCAAAGCAAGACATTGGTTTCATTAATGTCGCTTGGTGAGTTGGGCAGGTCGTAGCCCTTAAGGTTTTCAGTCGCTTTACACATTTCGCAGCAGGAGCCGCTTCTTTCCCTGAGTTGTTGTTCGTTAAGCATATTTAATAATTTTTGGCAAATGTAATACTTTTATCAACCCTCTCAGGGTTTGAAACCCTGAGAGGGTTCCTCATTTTGAAAAATATTTACTTCTATGTTTGTAGAATTAAAATATTATTCTACATTTGTAGAGTAATAAATTTTAAACCCATGCAATTATCCAAAGCCGAAGAACAACTTATGCAACTTTTGTGGAAACACAAGCGTGCCATCATGAAGGATTTGATTGAAGCCTATCCAAAGCCAAAACCGGCAACAACAACTATTGCAACGCTTTTAAAACGTATGCAGGATAAAGGTTTTGTAGAATACAAGCAGGAAGGCCGCTCGAGGGAGTATTTTCCTTTGGTCAAAAAGAAAGATTATTTCTCAAAACAAGTCAATGGCCTTATTAAAAGTTTTTTTAACAATGACACCGCGCAGTTCGCTTCTTTCTTTACACAGGAAACAAACCTCACCAAAGCACAACTGGAAGAACTCAAAAAAATAATCGATTCAGAAATCAAAAAGAAAAAATAATGGAACTCTATTTATTAAAATCTGCCGGTTTACTCGCATTGCTTTATGGCTTTTATAAACTCGTTTTGGAAAATGAAAGCATGCATGTGTTCAAACGGTTTTATTTGCTGGGGTCCTTACCGGCTGCTTTTTTGATTCCATTGATAACCTTTACAAGTTATGTGGAAGTGCCCGTAAGTTCATCTCAAATATTTGTTAGTAATTCCCTTACTATGCCTATGCCAGCAACTGAGGTTTCGGTGAATCTTTGGCCCTATATTATATGGAGTTTGTATGGGTTGGGAGTGGTGTTTTTCAGTATAAAATTTGGTAAAAACCTCAACCAACTGATTTCAAAAATCAAGAATAATCCAAAACTTACCCGGAATTCCATTCACCATGTTTTGCTGAAAACGACGGTAATTCCCCATACGTTTTTAAATTATGTCTTCATCAACAAACAAAAATTTGAGGCGAAGGAAATCCCTGACGAGGTGATTGCACACGAGCACGTCCATGCCAATCAAAAACACAGCATAGATATTTTACTTGTGGAGCTTTTACAAATTGTATTTTGGTTCAATCCGTTGCTGTACTTTTTAAAAAGAAGTATCAAACTCAATCACGAATTCTTAGCAGATCGCGCTGTTTTAAATAGGGGAACTGACACGGCTGCTTATCAAAACATTTTACTGGCATTCTCATCACATGCCACCACGCCTTCACTGGCAAACTCAATCAATTATTCATTCATCAAAAAACGATTTACAGTTATGAAAAAACAAACATCCACCCAAGCCATCTGGCTGCGAAGCCTTTTATTATTGCCATTGCTGGCGCTTATATTATATGGGTTCAGTACTAAAGAAGTCATTCAAAAAGAAGTTGTCACAAAACCAGTACAAACTGAACTTCAACAAGAAAAAGCCACAAAAACCGAAGTTGAAGAATACAACAAACTGGCAAAAAAATACAACTCGATGCCCAGGGACAATATGCGAATCCTTAGTGCTGAGGTTGAAAAAATGAAGTTCATTTACAATAAAATGACAGCAGGACAAAAAGAAAGTGCCGAACCTTTTCCTAATTTACCTGCCCCGCCACCGACACCTCCAACTCCACCCACACCACCAACTCCAAATTTTGAAAAAGATACACGAATGCCACCCTTGCCGGCACCAGCACCACCGGCACCATTGAGTGACCCCATAGAATACATCAAAGCTTTACATAAAAGTGGTGCGGTATTCTATATTGGCCCGCATCAATACAGTTATGAAAAGGCACTTGAAATGGCAAAAAAAACAAATGATGTAACTATAGATATAAGCCAATACCCCAAAGTAAATTTATTAGGTTGCTAATCGTGATTTTAGCATTATAAAAAAATCTATTCTTTAGTCACCAACCCTCTCAGGGTTTGAAACCCTGAGAGGGTAAAATTCAACACTTCAGACAACATTTCCCTATAAAAGAGCGTTTTAGTAGTTCATCAATCAAATTTATCCATCATGCTAAAACGCTTTTTTATTTTCTGCTCCGGGGCAGATACAAAAATACTCGACTCCTGTTCGCCCGGTGAACAAACCAAATATGCCGGCATTGGCGCCACCGTTTTCTTTACTGCCGTTATGGCGTTTATTGCTGCCTCTTATGCGCTTTATACTGTTTTTGACAATTATATATCCGCTATTGCTTTTGGACTTGTGTGGGGACTGCTTATTTTTAATTTAGACCGGTTTATCGTTTCCACCATAAAAAAGAAAAACAATTTTAAGAGCGAGCTCCTTCAAGCATCACCACGTATTTTGCTGGCCGTTATTATCGCTATTGTCATTGCCAAACCGCTTGAGTTAAAAATATTTGAAAAGGAAATCAATCAAGTGTTACTGGAACAAAAAAATGAGTTGACCCTTGCCAATCAGGAACAAATTGCTACTCAATTCACGCCAAAAGTCAATGCCCTTGAAACGGAAATCGCCACTTTAAAGGAAGAGATTACCGCCAAAGAAGCGGAAGTAAACGTCCTCTATGACACTTACATTTCAGAAGCCGAAGGCACCGCAGGCACCCAAAAACTTGGGAAAGGACCCGTTTATAAAGAAAAACGAGAAAAACACGATGCCGAGCTTGCCGCTCTACAGGAATTAAAAGCAACTAACACTGAAAAAATCAATAAGGCTGAAAACCAAATCGCTTTTTTGAGTGAGGAATACAACACCAAAGTTTCAGAAAGTCAGCCCGTCATCGATGGCTTTGATGGTTTGATGGCACGAGTGGATGCACTCAACAGCCTGCCCTTGTTGCCGTCACTTTTTATCATGCTTTTGTTTTTAGCCATTGAAACCGCGCCCATCATTGCCAAATTGCTTTCGCCAAAAGGTGCTTACGACCTAAAACTCGAAGAAGAAGAAAACGCCCTTCAAACCTGGGTTGCCCAGCAAATGCACCAGCGCAAAGCTGTGTTGCAAACCGATACCGAAGTCAATAACCGCGTCTATGCAGACATCGCCGAAGAGCAGGAACTCTACGATTACAAACGCAAAAAAGCACGAGAATTACTGCAGTTACAGGCGGATGCTTTTTACAACAAGCAAAAGGAATTAATAGGCTAAATTTGAATCATTAAAAAGTTTGTATTTACTCCCAAAACAAAGGTTCTGCCGTGCAATGTCGGGTGAATGTCGGGTGAAATACAATGAAAAAAATTGTACATTGAGTAGTTCATTTGTAGTATTGTGCTGTCAATCAATTTACCTTAATAATGAAACAACCCGAGTTAGGTCAAAAAATCCTTGATTTAAGAAAAAAGAAAGGACTCACCCAGGAAGAACTGGTAGAAAAGTGCAACATCAATGTGCGCACTATTCAGCGCATAGAATCTGGTGAGGTTTCACCAAGACCTTATACCATCAAAACCATTCTCGCTGCATTGGATTATGATTTTGAATCAATAAGCAAAACCGCTAATCCAAATAATGAGCAGGCAATCATTGACCCTGAAAAAACTAATTATGTAATAAAATCCCTAACCATTGCTTGTGTTTTTGGAGGCTTTTACTTTTTATTAGGTTTTCCTGAGTTTTATGCAGACTGGTTAAGAATTTCAGAGAACGAATTTCCTTATCCAAAAGTTATTTATATCCTTTTGAAAGTATGTATTCTTTTGTCAGTTGTATTTTTTATAAAAGGTTTTTGGGTTTTGGGTGTCGAACTAAAAAATACCTTGCTGAAATTTTCATCCCTGGTTTTGATAATTTTTTCTGCTTTTTTATATATCTATGATATTGTATCCATTTATTTAGAGATTATTCCAACAGAATATTTTATGAGTGGTATGTCTTTAAGCTTTGGTGCAATAGGGGTTTTGTTTGGATTAGGTATTCTTAAACTAAAGTACTTACTGGGTACAACCGCTTTGGTAACCGGAATATTTGAAATAATTGTTGCTGTTTTTTTCTTTACTGTTTTTCTTGCCTGGTTTGCTTATATTTTAATGATTCCATTGATTTTACTTGAAATCATTCTTTTATTCAAAGCGCTTGAAAAAATTAAAAATGATAAAATGCATCTTCATAATGAGTAACCAGCTCTGTGGTGTTATTTTTCAAAACGGCAATAATATCAAACCGGGTTTCGAGTTCGATGTCATTTTCCTCCAGGTAGGCGTTCATCACTTTTACGATTTGTTTTATTTTACCGGGAGTTACAAAACTTTGCGGGTCGCCAAAAAAATCTGAATTTCTGGTTTTTACTTCCACACAAACCATCAAGTTGTCTTTTTGAGCGATAATATCCACCTCAGCATGTTCATAAATAAAATTGCGGTCTAATATTTTATACCCTTTCGCTAACAGGTGTTGTGCTGCTAATTCTTCCCCGATTTTACCTAATTCGTTGTGTTGAGCCATTTTGGGTTTTCAAAATTCAGGTTTCGTGTTCAATTTACAAAATTTTCATTTCTAAACCTCCATCATTGGTCATCCAGATACCATCGCCCATGCAAAAAACTCATAAACTCACAACAATTTTCTACCTTTACAGAAATGGAAAAAACCGCTTTAGACATACAGATTTCAACCTTACCCGATAGTGCCGGTGTCTATCAGTATTATGATAAAAACGGTAAAATTCTTTATGTAGGCAAAGCCAAAAATTTAAAAAAAAGGGTGAGTTCTTATTTCACCAAAAGTCACGACAATGCCAGAACTCGATTATTAGTCAGGAATATTTCTGAAATAAAACACATTGTGGTCACTTCAGAAACCGATGCCCTTTTACTGGAAAACAACCTCATCAAAAAATACCAGCCACGCTACAATGTGATGCTAAAAGATGACAAATCTTATCCGTGGATTTGTATTAAAAATGAGCGCTTTCCTAGAGTTTTTACTACCCGAAAGGTGATTAAAGACGGCTCAGAATATTACGGACCTTACACCAGTATGAAAACGGTGCAAACCCTTCTAGAACTAATTAAAGGCCTTTATCCCCTAAGAACTTGTAATTATGATCTTTCACAAGAAAAAATCAATGCCGGAAAATATAAGGTATGCCTCGAGTATCACATAGGCAACTGTCTTGCTCCTTGTGAAAACAATCAAAGTGAAAAAGACTATCATGAAAATATTGAAGCCATTCGGCAAATTGTAAAAGGCAACTTCAAGGACTCTCTGCAGCGTTTTAAAAAACAAATGAAGCACTATGCTGAAAACCTGCATTTTGAAGATGCTCAACGACTAAAAGAAAAAATAGAAATCCTTGAAAATTACCAGTCAAAATCCACCATTGTCAATCCAAAAATTAACAATGTAGATGTATTTTCAATTGTTTCAGATGAAGGGTATGGGTATGTCAATTTTTTACAAATCTCTTTTGGAAGCATCATTAGGTCACACACGATGGAAATCAAGAAAAAACTGGATGAATCTGATAAAGAGTTGCTTGAATTGGCCATTGTTGAAATAAGGCAACGCTTTCAATCACAATCAAATGAAATTTATGTGCCTTTTGAAGTAGAAGTGGGGGAAAATATTAAAGTACACATTCCCCAACTAGGCGATAAAAAAAGAATATTGGAGTTATCCATTCGCAATGCGAAATATTTTAGGATGGAGCGGTTTAAACAAATAAAAATAACCGATCCAAACCGACACGAAAATCGCATTATGGCACAAATGAAGAAGGATTTAAGACTTTCTGAAGAACCGCGACACATCGAATGTTTTGACAATTCAAATATTCAGGGAAGTAATCCCGTGGCTGCCTGCGTAGTTTTTAAAAACGGAAAACCAAGCAAAAAAGAGTATCGAAAATACAACATCAAAACTGTAACAGGACCAGATGATTTTGCGTCAATGGAAGAAGTGGTATACAGACGTTATAAAAGACTTCAGGAAGAGAAGCAACCTTTGCCCCAACTCATCATCATAGATGGAGGAAAGGGACAATTAAATTCGGCTTTAAAAAGTTTGGATAAATTGAATTTACGCCGAAAAATTGCCATTATTGGAATTGCAAAAAGACTTGAAGAGCTTTTTTTTCCAAACGACCCAATTCCTTTATATTTAGACAAAAAATCAGAAACCTTAAAAATTATTCAGCAATTGCGAAATGAGGCTCACCGGTTTGGAATTAAATTCCACCGAAATAAAAGAAGCAATGATGCGTTAAAAACCGAAATGGAAACTATTCCGGGAGTGGGTGAAAAAACAATAGTTAATTTATTAAAACACTTTAAAAGTTCAAAACGCATAGCCAATGCTTCTTTTGAAGAACTTGAAGAAGTTATTGGCACAAGCAGGGCAGAAAAAATTAGAGCCCATTATAAATCAATTAAATGAAGCGAATTGTAGTCTTTATAACAGCCTTATTTTTTATGAACTTATCCTTTTCCCAGGAGCAGGAAGATGTAAAAGTAGGACTGGTTTTAAGTGGTGGTGGAGCTAAAGGGCTCGCTCACATTGGTGTGCTCGAAGAAATTGAAAAAGCCGGAGTTCGAATAGATTATATTGGCGGCACCAGTATGGGAGCAATCATTGGAGGTCTGTATGCTGCCGGTTATACAGCAAAAGAACTGGATTCAATTTTTCAGGTAATCGATTTTGACGAATTGATTCAAGATAATTTACCACGGGCGGCCAAAACTTTCTATGAAAAAAATGACTCTGAAAAATATGCCATCACTTTACCTTTTGACGGTTTTAAAATTTCATTTCCCACATCACTTTCAAAAGGGCAAAACCTTTTTAATTTATTGTCAAAACTTACTGAACATGTAAGTGATGTTGAGGATTTTTCAAAACTACCCATTCCGTTTTTCTGTGTAGCCACCAATGTTGAATCGGGCACTTCTGTGATACTCAATAATGGTAATTTACCTCAAGCAATGTCTGCAAGTGGCGCACTGCCCTCTTTATTCAGCCCTTTAGAAATTAATGATGAATTATTGATTGATGGAGGGGTCACTAATAACTATCCGATTAATGAGGTTAAAAAAATGGGTGCTGATATCATAATTGGTATAGATGTTCAAGACAGTTTGTTAACTCGTGAAAGTCTCAATTCTGCCATAGATGTGTTGGTTCAAATTAACAATTACAGAACCATTAGAGACATGAAAACCAAAAGAAAATTAACTGACATCTATATTCACCCAGATATCAGGGAGTTTTCTGTAATTTCGTTTGACAAGGGCGATGCCATTATTGAGGCTGGAAGAGAACAAGGAAAACTTTTTAGCGAAGAACTTAAAGCCCTTGCAGAAAGACAGGTACCGAGAAATAGGATAAAAGTAAAAAAACCAAAAACCGACAGCTTAAAAATTGATGAAGTCACAATATCCGGAATATCAAACTACACCCGTGCCTATGTTTTAGGAAAATTAAAATTAAAAACACCTGTAAAGACTACATATCAAAAATTTAGTGAAGGAATTAATAACTTGACAGCTACGGGAAATTTCAATCAGATTAATTATTTTTTAAAAGAAAACCAGAATCACGAAAATATACTTGAACTTCAACTTTCTGAAACGCCTTCCAGGAACCTACTAAGGCTAGGTATACATTATGATGATTTATATAAAAGTGCCGCTCTCATTAACATAACAGGAAAAAGAATTCTGCAAAAAAACGACATAGCTTCTTTTGACTTAATTTTAGGCGACAATATTAGGTATAACTTTGATTATTATATTGATAAAGGCTATTACTGGAGTATTGGCGTGAGGTCACGTTATAATAATTTCAAGAAAAACGTCCCATTTGAGTTATTCCCTCCTGAAATTGTTGATGGAGTAAACTCTGTAGCAAATATTGAGGTAAGGCACGAAGACTTCACAAATCAATTTTACGTTCAAACCTTGTTTCAACAAATATTTTCATTAGGGCTGGGTGCTGAGCATAAATATTTATTATTCAAATCAAATACACTTCAAAACGCCAATCAGAATAATAATGCCATTTTTGAAGATACAAATTATTACAGTGCCTACGGCTATTTAATACTCGACACAAGAGATAATAAATACTTCCCTGAAAAAGGTGTTTTATTTGACAGTAAATTTAATTTTTACGCTTTTGCCAATGGTCTTAATGACCCTACTTTTGAGCAATTTTCAATCGCAAAAGCCACCATTGGTTATACCTACAGCCCTTTTCAAAATATATCTTTGAGTCTTACTTCAGAAGGCGGCTTCAAAATTGGAGGTGAAGGCACTAGTACACTTGATTTTTTTGTGGGTGGCTATGGGTTTCAGTCAGTTAATAATTTTGTGCATATGTTTGGTTATGATGCATTCAGCATAAGAGGGGATACCTTTTTAAAAACAACTTTGCGAATGGATTATGAGGTTTACAAAAAAACGTACTTATCTGCAGTTGCCAATATCGCTAATGTTGGAGACAAATTATTTGAGTCAACTGCCTGGCTTGAGAATGTCCCGCACAGAGGCTATGCCTTGGGTCTGGCTACTGAGAGTTTTATCGGGCCAATTGAAGTGTTTTACTCCTATTCTACAGAAATTAAACAAAGCAACTGGTATGTAAGTTTAGGCTTTTGGTTTTAGAGAAATCTTAATAAAATTCTATTATTTTTTTCCGATATTTGTTAGCAAAACAACACTTTATGCCGTTTTATCATAAATTAGGAAAAATACCTCCAAAAAGACATACCCAATTCAGAAAACCAAATGGTGAACTCTATTATGAGCAATTGTTTGGAACCATTGGTTTTGACGGTATGTATTCAAATATGTATCACATACACAGACCCACTCAGGTTAAAGAAATTAAAAAACAATACAATGCTGCTCCAAAGATTGTGAACCCTAACAATATGCAGTCCTATAAATTATTTGGATTTGATGTCAAGCCCGAAAAAGATTATCTGGAAAGTCGAAAAATAGTTATGACAAACAGCGATTGCCATATAACCTTGGCTTCACCGCAGAATAAAACACAAGACTATTTTTATAAAAATACAGACTCTGACGAATTGTTATTTGTACACAAAGGTTCAGGAAAGCTTCGTACTTTTTTAGGAAACTTGGAGTTTAAGTATGGTGATTATCTTTTAATTCCCCGTGGAATAATCTACAAAATCGATTTTGATACAGACGACAACCGTTTGTTTATTGTTGAATCCCGAAGGCCCATTTATACCCCAAAACGATATAGAAATTGGTTTGGTCAATTACTAGAGCACTCCCCTTTTTGTGAAAGAGACCTCAGAAAGCCCGAAGAGCTTGAAAATTATGATGAAACTGGAGAGTTTTTAA
>NZ_CAXBAN010000040.1:0-10779 GCF_963973675.1 uncultured Planktosalinus sp.
AAGATATTTTCATTGCCAGTAAAGATGCACCTGATCCTTCACCAAGTCCAAAAACTCAGGAAACATTACCATAGCAAGATTAAAAAGCAATAAAAGTACACTGCCAATATATCCCATTGAATAGCCTCTGGCACTAACGCTGTCCTGTTGTTCTTCAAAAGCAATATCGGGTAAATATGAATTGTAAAACACCAAACTTCCCCAAAACCCAATTAATGCCATAAAATAACATAACAAACTAAAATAGATAGCATCGAGACTAAACCAATACAAACCAATACAGGAAAGGCTTCCCAGGTAACAAAAAAATTGCATAAACCGTTTTTTATTACCAACATAATCTGCAATTCCTGAAAGTAATGGTGACATTATCGCAACCAATAAAAACGCAGCAGCAGTTACATAACTTATTAATGGTGTACTACGAATTTCACCTCCAAATACAAGCACTGTATCAGTTTCAGCAAGATCAAACAAAGCCTGATAATAAATAGGAAAAATAGCAGATGCAATAACCAGACTATAAACAGAGTTAGCCCAATCATAAAAAGCCCAGGCGAAAAGTAGCTTTTTACTTCCTTTTTCAGGGGTTTTAATCATAAATCCAGAAATTAAGTTTAAATAGCTAATAAAAAAAGCTGCAATTAAAGCAGCTTCTAAAATATAAAAATTGATTTATTTTTAATTGGGTTTTATTTTTTAAAAGTAGTGACACCAAATTTTCTTGCTTCAGCTTTAGACTCATCTACCCATGACAAAATATTATTTATTCTTGTAGTACTTGAAGGGTGCGTGCTTAAAAATTCAGGAGGAGCAGCTCCGCCTTGTTCTTGCATTCTTTTCCATAATTCAGCTGCCTCAACAGGATCATATCCTGCCATAGCCATTAAAATGAGGCCTATTCGGTCAGCCTCAGTTTCATGATTTCGGCTAAAGGGCATCATAACGCCCACTGTAGTACCCACACCATAAGCAGTATTGAAAATTGCCTGATACTCAGGGTCATTGGCCAGTGCAACATTCCCGGCAACAGCACCGAGTTGTTGTAATTGACCAGCACTCATTCGTTGCTGACCATGGTTGGCAAGAGCGTGTGCTACTTCATGACCCATTATGGCTGCTATTCTTGCTTCTGAATTTGCAACTGGAAGTATTCCTGTATAAAATACAATTTTACCACCGGGCATACACCAAGCATTTACAGCTTCATCTTCTACCAAATTAAACTCCCACTGATATTCACTTAAATAACCTTGATAACCATTGGCATTTAACCAACGCTCAGAGGCTGTTGCAATTTTTTGACCTACATTATTAATCCTGTTAGCATCAGCTGTTCCTTTAACAACTTTATTTTCTGATAAAAATTGATTGTATTGTTGAAATGCCATGGGCAAAATCTGAGAATTGGGTACTAATGCCAGGGTCTGTTTTCCTGTAAAAGGATTGGTTGTACATGCTATCAGTAAAAAAAGCATTAAACCTGTAGTTAAAACACGTTTTATTTTCATTTTTTTGTTTATTGAATTAAAACATTTAAAAATACTAATACAATTCTTATAAAACAAACTTTATACCACTGGGATTTGAGTTTCTAAAATTAAACTAAATTTGAAAGATTTACCAAGTTTAACTATTTCGGCACACATCTTGTTATTACATAAAAACAAAAAACAATCATATTATGAAAAAGCTCCTTTTTACACTCGCAGTTTCAGTTTTCTTTTTATCATCCTGTGAAGGACCACAAGGACCTCCGGGAATGGATGGAATAAATATATTGGGACAAACATTTGAAAGAACTGTAAATTTTCAATTCAATAATCAAAACGGACTTCAGGAAGTCTTGATAGAAATTCCAAATTCCATAGAAGTCTTCGAATCGGATGCTATTCTGGTCTACCGTCTTGAAGGTCAATTGCCTGACAATGTAGATTTATGGAGTTTAATTCCTCAAAATTTTTTCCTCGGAAATGGCGATATCATTCAGTATGTTTACAATCATTCGTTCTTTGATGTTCAAATTCAAATTGATGGAAATTTTGACCTATTCACACTTGGTCCTGCATTCACTCAAAATCAAACGTTTCGTTTTGTGGTAGTACCATCTGAATTTGCAACAACATCTGGTGTAGACATAAACGATTATAATGCTGTCATGAAGGCACTTGACTTAGATTAAACAACATATTTAAATATAGAAAACCTTCAATATTTATTTGTTGAAGGTTTTTTTATACCAAAAAACAGAAACATTTTAAATTAAAGTTAAAAAATCTAAAATGTATTTTTTTTCGTAAGTAAATTGTAATTTTAAAAGAAAAATATGTTATCAAAAATCACTCTTTGCTTTTGTGTTATTCTGCTTTTTGGTTGTAATTCAAAAGCTCAGCAAGAATCTTCCGAAAATAAAACGAAAAAATATACGGTTCAAAAAACTGAAACCCAATGGAAAGCTGAACTTAATGACCTTGAATATTATGTCTTGAGGCAAGCCGGAACTGAAAAAGCCTTTTCAAGTCCGTTGGATTCATTTTATGAATCCGGCACATACCATTGCGGGGCTTGCGGGGTTTTATTATATAAAAGTCAACATAAGTTTGACTCCGATACCGGATGGCCCTCATTTGATCGTGGTGAAAATAAAAACCTTGAGTTTGACACAGACTATAAAATTGGCTATCCACGCATTGAGTTGAAATGTGCAAACTGTGGAAGTCACCTTGGCCATTTATTTGATGATGGCCCTATGGACACTACTGGGAAAAGACATTGTATCAATGGCGCAGCACTTTCATTTAAACCAGTAAAAAATGAATAAAAAACACTATCCTATTGAAAAAACTGAAGCAGATTGGTTGAAAGAACTCGGTGAGGAAAAGTACCGTGTTTTAAGACAAAAAGGCACTGAAAGAGCTCATTCGGGTGACTATAATCTTCATTTTAAGTCTGGTAAGTATTTCTGTGCGGCTTGCAATGCACTTCTTTTTGAAAGTGCTACTAAATTTGATAGTGGGTGTGGTTGGCCGTCTTTTGATCAAGCGGTTGAAGGAAGTATTGAATACCTAAAGGACACGAGTTACGGAATGATTAGAACTGAAATTTTGTGTTCACAATGTGGCAGTCATTTGGGACATGTTTTTGATGACGGTCCAACAGAAACTGGTCAGCGGTATTGTGTTAATTCGTTAAGTCTCAAATTTAACAAATCTTCTTAGGAAAGCCATTCTTTAAAATCTTTAACACGATCTCTGGCTACTATAACATCATCAGTTTTAAGATTGTTAAGTTTAATTTTTAATCGTGAATTTGAATAACTGATAATATCATTTATAGCGTGAATATTGATTAAATATTTACGGTTTACCCTAAAAAACTCAACAGGGGATACCTCTGGCTCCAATGCTTCTAGCGTACTGTCAATCAAATAATTTCTACCTTCAATTGTTTGAATATATGTTCCTTTATTTTCACTATAAAAACATTCAATTTCACTTGTTGAAATCAATTTTATATGCTGTCCTACTTTAACAGTAAATCTTTTTTTATAATCCCTTTCGAGTGGATGAACCAATAATTTTTTTATATCATTAATGCTTAGTTGAACATTTTTACTTGAAATATCATTTCCAAATTTGGTTTTCAAAGAGTTGTATTTTAAAACTGCAATTTCCAATTCGTGTTCATCAATGGGTTTTAGTAAATAGTCAATACTATTTAATTTAAACGCTTGCAAGGCATACTCATCATAGGCCGTTGTAAAAATAATTGCACTTTCAATTTCAATGGTTTCAAAAAGCTCAAATGACAATCCATCATTCAATTGAATATCCAGAAAAATTAAATCGGGATGAGGATTGTTTTGAAACCAAATTTTAGAGTCTTCAACAGAGTGCAGGATTGCTATGACATTTACATCAAGCTTTTCAAGCATCCTGCCTAAACGTCTTGCAGCGGGTTTTTCATCTTCTATAATGAGTGTTTTCATTGGTTTTTTTAATGGTTTTTCTTATTCCCATTGTTTTCGTTGTTTTTTTTCTTTCTCAAGTATTTCATTGATTTTACGCTCCTCCCATTTTCTTCCTAAAAAGATATTAGGTCCAAAAACACTAGCCCAATGAGCAAATAAGCCAATTCCCCAAAAGAAAGGCAACGAAAGGTGGCCAAACTCAATATGAATGGATTTTGTGCTTAGTATATTTGTGTTCACAACAAAAATGAAAATATTTACCAATATATATACAATGAGATGCACATAAAACCCTTTGATTTCCTTGATCTTTTTTTGAGCCATTTTGTATAGCTCTTCATCGTGATAATTCCGTTCCATTAGTTCCAGTTTTTATTGTTTTGTTTCTCTTTTTCCATGATCTCCTGAATTTTTTTCTCTTCCCAAGATGATCCGTAACCAAACACGGTAAAGCCGTGAATTGAAACGCCTATTCCCCATCCTAAGACAGGAAACCAAAACCATTGAAAGTCCCAGTAAGTATAATAATTAATAAAAATTAAAAATGGTATTACGATTAGGTATGACAATAAGTTGCTGTAAAATTCTTTAATTTCTTTTACGCGCCTGTGAGCTTTAATATATGCTTCGTTCGTATTGGAGTGTGATTGTGTGTCCATAATTGTATATTGTTTTGTTAATACTGGTAATTCTACTTTAAAATGTTGTGTTGTTTCTTCTATTTTTAATTTACGAGGTGTTACAATAGCATAGCGGTTGATTATGTTTTGTAAGCCTACCCCTTTTCTGGTTTTTAAAACTTCTTTTCGCTGTAAATCATTTTCTACAACCAGGGTGTTGTCTTTTTCATAAATGCGAATGTGCAAAGGCTTTGATTCACTCACAATATTATGCTTAATAGTGTTTTCAAGTAATAATTGCAATGAAAGAGGTACAACTTTTGCATCAGGGTTGGATAAATTCTGAGGTAGATCAAAAAAGAGACTGTTCTCAAAACGCATCTGCAACAATTGCATATATGTTTTAGCAAATTTAAGTTCTTCTTCAAGGCTTACCAATTCCTTGTCTTTTTGATCCAAGACATAGCGATAGATTTTAGACAATGAAGTGGTAAAGTTTTGTGCCTTATCAGGATTTTCTTCAATCAATGATGTCAACACATTCAAGCTGTTGAATAAAAAATGTGGATCAATTTGGTTTTTTAAACTTTCAAATTGCGCTGAAGCTGTACCAGCAATGATTTTTTGCTCTTTCAGTTTGTTTTTTTGTAACTCCTTGTAAAAATGAAAAGCATGAAAAAACAATGAAATAACCAGAGTGATAATTAAAGCAATAAAGTAAAACTGAAGTCGCTCTGTCTCAAAAAAATCTTCAAGACTTTTGCCATTAATAAATGTTTGGTGAATCAACCTGATAAAAAACAAGGTAGTCAAAGTGATAATTACAGATCCAACCAGTCCAACAGTAAGTCTAAATTTTTCGCGGTTCTTCCAAACAACCTTATCATTGAGATAATCAAAAAAATAGGAGTTTACTAATCCCAATGGAACGCTATAAAAAATGTACAAAGCAACAGAAATTAATAAATTAGTATTGAATGAAACTTCTGCTCCTGAAATCAGTTGAAACGACAAGTCTAAGACAAAAAGTATAATCCCGATTAAAACTCCAATACTAAAGACAAAAGCAAAATTCTTCATTATTTACAATTCTTAAGTGCATTCTCAGCTTGTTCTTTCCCCCACTGAGGGTGAAAAGGACTTTCAGGCTTAAAGGTATCAAAAAGTTTTATTGATTGTTCAATTGCCTCACAAATTGATTTGGTGTCTGTTCCAAAAAACTGTGCAGACCCCATTTCAAATTGTGCTTTTCCTAAAACAACTCGAGGATTGTTGGGCGCCAAGGCACTTGCCTTTCCATACAACTCCATTACAGGACCGGATAGCCTTTGACCATTCGTCATTGGATCATGAGCAATTTGAGCAGTATAAACCATTGCTTGCATTACCAGCAATTCTGCATTGTCTTTATGCTTTGGTTTTAATAAATCCAGCGTCTCTTGTGCTTTACTAATAAGAATTTCAACTTTAGCTTGATCAGAAGTTTCAAAAGCAGAAGTTGTGTTCACCAAGACAACATAATAACCAGGCAGCCAGTTACCATCTTCTACTGAAGCAATCCTTTCAAAAAGTGCTGAAGCTTCTTCTGTTTTTCCGTCGCTCCAAAGATCAAATGCCTTTTGCATGTTTTGCTCATAACTTGATTGAGCAGTTGTTAAGGCTGTCACTACAAGTGCTAAAATAATAAGTACTTTTTCCATAATTTGTGATTTTTTAGTTATTGATAAAGCAAAGATGCAAATGATTATTTTCGGTAAAAATTACTTTTTACCCAATTGTAGAATTTTCAGGATGAATTGTAGAACTCTTTAAATTTGTCCTAAATTGAAATAGAAGGCTTCTATTTTTTTTTATCTTCGCTGCTTATGAAAAATGAACAACTAACAGCTTTAAAAGCTTTTTTAAGCACACCTAAAAGCATTGCAATTATCGGTCACAAAGGGCCTGATGGTGACGCCCTTGGGTCCACTTTGGCACTTTCGTTGTATTTAAAAAAATTAAATCATCAAACAACTGTGATTGTGCCTAACGAATTTCCTAATTTTTTAAAATGGATGCCTCAAAGTGACTCTATATTGATTTATGAAAAGAATCAAGAAAAAGTTGAAACAACCCTTGATAACGCTGAACTTATTTTTACACTAGATTTTAATTCTTTCGCACGAGTAGGTACCGAAATGCAGAGGCTCTTAGAACAAAGTGATGCTCCTTTTGCAATGATAGATCACCATCAGTTTCCGGAAGCCTATGCAACATACCAATACAGTGATGTGAACATTTGTTCCACAGCACAAATGGTGTACCACTTTATGGAAATGATGGGCGATAGGGCACTTTTAGACAAAGACATTGCAACCTGTATATACACCGGTATTATGACCGATACCGGATCATTTCGATACAGATCCACAACTGCAATAACTCATAGAGTAGCCTCTCACCTTATTGAGCAAGGAATAGATAATGCCCGAATCCACCAAGCCGTATATGACACCAACAGTCCTAACAGAATGCAACTTTTGGGAGTTGCACTTCAAAATTTGGTAATTTTAGAAGAGTTCAACACGGCATTCATAACGCTAACACAAGAAGAACTAGATCAGCATCATTTCCTTAAAGGAGATACTGAAGGATTTGTCAACTATGGTTTATCTATAAAAAATATAAAATTTGCTGCTATCTTTATTGAACATAAACTAGAAAAATTAATCAAAATATCATTTCGGAGCGTTGGAGATTTTAACGTCAATATTTTTGCGCGCAATTATTTTGAAGGTGGTGGGCATAACAATGCAGCGGGAGGCAAAAGTAATCTTTCAATGAAAGAAACGGTTAACCAATTTATTGCTAACTTGCAACACTATAAAAAGGAACTTTCAAATGAATAAGTATTTCAAAACTATCCTTCTATTTTTACTTGTTTTTTCAGCTTGCAAAACACCGGAAGCTAGAAGACCGGTTAAAACAACGTCAGGTAGTTTTATCGATGCTTCGGTTGCTATGAACAAAAAAATTATCGCTGCTGATGAAAAAGACATTCTAGCTCTCATTGAAAAGGATACTTCAAGAGAATACTATTCTTCAGAACAAGGTTTTTGGTATTATTACAACAATGAAATTCCATCAGAAACTGAACAGGCAGGTTTTGGCGATGTTGTTAAATACGAATATGAAATCAAAGACTTGAACGGAAACTTAATATACACAAAAGAAGAACTGGGAACTCAAGAATATCAAATGGATAAAGAAGAATTGATTAGTGGATTACGAGAAGGACTCAAACTTATGAAAGAAGGAGAAACTGCCACTTTTTTACTTCCCTCTCACAAAGCATATGGCTATTATGGTGATTTAAAACGCATTGGTGCCAATATGCCTATAATAACAACAGTAACCATTTTAAACATTGAACAAATCAATTAAAACCAAATAATTTTATGAAGAAAATAGTTTTATTATTCGCCTTTTTTGCTTTCACTCTTTTTGCCTGTCAGGACAAATATCCAGAACTTGAAGATGGCGTATATGCAGAATTCATTACCAATAAAGGAACGTTTGTGGCCAAACTTTTTCACGAGCAAACACCCATCACAGTCTCAAATTTTGTAGATCTTGCTGAAGGTAAAAATGCTCTGGTTGACAGCACTTATAAAGGAAAACCTTTTTATGACAGTTTGGTATTTCACAGAGTAATCAAAGACTTTATGATTCAAGGTGGTGACCCCTTAGGAAACGGAAGTGGAAACCCAGGATACCGCTTTCCGGATGAAATTGTCGAAGGACTTGAACACGACAAGAAAGGAATCCTTTCAATGGCAAACTCAGGACCCGCAACTAATGGAAGCCAGTTTTTTATAACTGTAAAAGAAACACCACACCTCAACGGTTTGCACACAGTTTTTGGTGAAATTGTAATCGGCATGGAAGTAGTTGAGGCCATAAGCCTTGTGCCTGTAAATCAAAATAACCGCCCAGAAGAAGACGTAGTTATTCAAAACATTAACATAATTAGAAAAGGAAATGTAAACCTCAATTCTTTTGAAGAAGAAATGAAAGAGGTTGAAAATGAACGGAAAGAAAAAGAAGAACGCTTAAACAAAGTCAAAGAAAAAACAGCAGCTAAATTTAATAAATTAAAAGAAGATGCTGAAGAACTTCCTTCTGGTCTTAAAATGATTTTTACAAATAAAGGAGACGGTATTCAGCCTAATGAAGGTCAACGTGTTTTGATTCATTACGAAGGTTACTTGGAAGATGGAACTTTGTTTGACTCCAGTAAATTGGAAATTGCTGAAAAATATGAAATGGTAGACCAACGAAGGGTTCAGGCAAATCAATATGCACCAATGCCGGCTGAATATAGTAGAGATGCTCAATTAATTGCCGGGTTCAAAGAAGGTATGTTAAATATGAAAGTTGGCGATGAAGCTGTATTATTCATTCCGGCCTATTTGGGGTATGGAGAAAGAGGAGCTGGTTCAGTAATTCCTCCTAACGCTGATTTAGTTTTCAAAATTGAAATAACTGATATAATCAACTAACAAAATTTTGAAACTATAAATAAAGTAAAAAAACGCTCCATTTTTTGAAGCGTTTTTTTACTTTATTTAATTTTATATAACTGATTGGAGATTGATAGTTTGATTAGTAAATTAATTGTAATTTTATTGAATACAAATCAAATACCCTATGAATTCCAAAATAAAACTCCATTTCTTAGGTGCTTCACATACCGTTACAGGTTCTAAGTTTTTAATCGAAACGAATCAATCAAATATATTAATAGATTGTGGGATGTTTCAAGGGCTAAAAGAACTCAGACTTCTTAACTGGAAACCTTTTCCATTCCCTGCTAAAGACATTGACTTTGTAGTGCTCACTCACGCTCATTTAGACCATTGTGGCTATTTGCCAAAATTGATTCAGCAAGGTTTTAAGGGTTCCGTTTATGGAACTGCCCCTACCCTCGCCATTGCAGAAGTGATTTTGAGAGACAGTGCTGTGATTCAAGAAGAAGAAGCAAAAAAAGCCAATGATGAAGGATATTCTTCTCACCAACCTGCATTGCCATTTTATACCCTTAAGGAAGCAGAACAAACCATCAAGCATTTCAAAACCCAAAAAATTAACGAATGGATTACATTAACCGAATCAATTCGCTACCGTCATCAAAAAAATGGACACATCATAGGAGCTACTTTTATTGAATTGGAAGTGAACGAAAAAATTATTGTTCGTAAAAACGACTTGCTGCTTGACCCTCCCAACAAACCAAAGTGGGCTGATATTTTAGTAATGGAAAGCACTTATGGCAATAAATTACACCCTGAAAATGACGTCGACATCTTACTAACCGAATCTATTAAACAATGCATTCATAACAAAAGCACATTAATCATTCCCAGTTTTGCAGTTGAACGTTTACAAACTTTAATGTATAAACTTTGGGAACTGTACAGCAAAAATAAAATTCCACAAATACCCATTTTTATCGACAGCCCCATGGGCAATGAAGTTATTGATATTTTTTCTCAATTCCCCGAATGGCATAAATTATCTGGCAAGGAATTCAATGCACTTAAAAAGCATTTTAACATTATAACCTCTTACAAAGACACTTGGGAAACCATAGACGATCAACGTGCTAAAGTAGTCATCGCCGGAAGCGGGATGGTTACCGGAGGACGCGTGTTAACTTATCTTAGATATTATCTCGACAAACCTGAAACCATCGTTCTTCTTGCCGGTTTTCAAGCTGAGGGTACACGCGGACGTCAGCTACAAGAAGGCGCTCACGAACTTAAACTGCACGGAAAATACATTCCTGTGAAAGCCCAGATTAAATCCATTCAAAGCCTGTCTGCCCACGCTGATCAAAGCGAATTGATCGATTGGATGAATGACATTAAAAATATTCCCGAACAGGTCTTTTTGGTCCATGGTGAACCCACAGCACTTGATGCATTAAGGGTAAAAATAAATGATACATATGGCTATAAAACCTCAATTCCAATGCTTAATGATGTTTTTGAAATAGATTAAAACCGCTTGTATAGTATAACAAATATCCTTAAAAATACGTACATTCGAAAACTTACAAAACTATTCAAATAAATCCCATGAAAAACACAACTGTAATCAAGCTGAAGCACTTTTTGGGGATAATTTTCCTTCTATTTTTCACTTCTT
>NZ_CAXBAN010000041.1:0-10738 GCF_963973675.1 uncultured Planktosalinus sp.
ATTAGTTGACACCTTAAGCAAAGAAATGGGACTTGCTTTCCAGGAATTACAATCCCAGAAAAAACTGATTGCCCAAGTGATTCAGGAGGAAGAAAACTCCTTTTTGCGTACCCTCGATCAAGGATTGCAGTTGCTGGAAAATTTGATTGCTGAAGCGAAATCCAAAACAATATCAGGAGAAAAAGCCTTTGAACTCTATGACACCTTTGGCTTTCCCATAGACCTAACTGCATTAATTTTAAGTGAAAGAGGTTATACTTTGGACGAGAAAGGGTTCCATCAAGAACTTCAAAAACAAAAAGACCGCTCCAGAGCTGCCTCAGAAGTAGCAACTGATGACTGGACGATACTTTCAAAATCCGGTAAAGAACCCTTTGTGGGCTATGACCAAACTGAAAACGAAGTAAAAATCACCCGTTACCGAAAAGTAGTTTCCAAAAAAGATGGAAAACTATTTCAAATCGTTCTTGACAGCACACCCTTTTATCCGGAAGGAGGCGGACAAGTGGGAGATAAAGGAACTTTGAAAAATGGAAGTGAATCAATTGACGTCATTGACACCAAAAAAGAAAACAATCTCATTTTACATTTCACCAAAAAATTACCGGTAGATGTTCACGCTACTTTCAAAGCTGAGGTCAATACAGATTTGAGAACTAAAACTTCAAAAAACCACACGGCAACCCATTTGCTGCACCAAGCATTACGTGAAATTATAGGAACTCACGTTGAACAAAAAGGGTCTTTAGTGAGTCCTGACTATTTGCGGTTTGACTTTTCACATTATTCTAAACTCACTTCTGAAGAACTGAAGAAAGTAGAGCAATTTGTTAATAACCGCATTGAAGAGCAACTACCACTTGAATAGTATGGAATTGTGTGGTGGGATTCACGTACAAAACACAGCAAATATCTGGCATTTTAAAATTACCGCTGAAAGTGCCACTGCCTCTGGAATTCGGCGTATTGAAGCAATAACAGGAGATGCGGTAAAGCATTATTTTGAAAAGAGAGAATCACAATTGGAAATAATTAATGAAACACTTAAAAATCCGCAGGATCCGTTAAAAGCCCTGAAAAGCCTTCAAGAAGAAAATACTGAACTTAAAAAACAACTTGAACAATTACTTAAAGAAAAAGCAAAAGGGTTAAAAAGTGATTTAGAAAAAGAATTTCAAGAAATCAATGGAGTTCGGTTTTTGGCAAAACGGGTAGATTTAGATGTCAATGGTCTTAAAGATTTAGCTTACGATTTGGGTGCGAATTCCAAAAACCTTTTTCTCCTGCTGGCAACTGTTCAAAATGAAAAGCCCATGTTGACATGTTATATTTCCAAAGAACTCGTTGCTGAAAAGGGATTAAACGCCGGACAAATCGTTCGTGAACTCGGAAAATACATCCAGGGTGGTGGCGGTGGTCAACCGTTTTTTGCAACAGCCGGAGGGAAAAACCCTAAAGGAATTTCAGAGGCACTGGAAAAGGCGGTGGAATTTATTGTCTGATTTGTTTTTATTGTCCCTCATTACGTGAAACTTTTTTAGAAATGTTTTACTATGAAAAAAATTTTTAACTTTTTGGTTTTATTATTTGTTTTCGCTGCTTGTGAGTCAGATGGGTCATGGGATTGTATCAAAGCTTCGGGAACAATTATTCAGGAAGAAATTATGCTTGAGAGTTTTGAAAAGCTAGACGTACGCCATCGTGTGCAACTAATAGTTAATCAGGGAGATGAACAAAAAGTGGTTTTGGAAACCGGTGAACATCTGAAAGAAAAAATCAGTTTTCAGGTTGAAAATGGAACGCTGCAAATCAACAATGACAATACATGTAATTTGGTAAGAGATTATGGAATTACCAAGGTTTATGTGACCTCACCCAACATCAGTCAAATAAGAAACGGTTCAGGATTAGCGGTATTGAGTGAAGGTGTTCTGGCATTTCCAACTTTGGCATTGCTTTCTGAAGACACTTCAGTTGCAGGAACTATCCATACTGTGGGTGATTTTCACTTGCAATTGGATGTACAATCCTTGACCATAGTTGCCAACAACAAGTCTAATTTTTTCCTTTCAGGTGCGGCAGAAACTGCCACATTTGGTTTTTATAGCGGTGATGGGCGTTTAGAAGCGACAAATTTAACTATTCAGAATTTAAACATCTTTCAACGCAGCAGTAACAAAATGTTTGTACACCCACGGCAGTCTCTCCGCGGTGAAATACGTGGGGTGGGTGATGTGATTTCCGTGCACCAGCCACCGGTGGTCGAAGTGGAGGAGTTTTTTACGGGACGATTGATTTTTGAGTAAAGTAGTATTTTTTTAGAAAATCACACTTAAAAAGCGGTTTTTTTTAACTGCCAACAATCCCCGTCAACTCTCTAAACAATTCCTCAAGGTTTTTGTTTTTGGTGTTGAGTTGCAATATTTTAAGCCCGTTGTCATGTGCATAGTCAAACACGACAGGGCGCATGTCTTTATCTGTGTCAAATGTGAGTTCGTATATAAAATCGTGGGTGTTGTTGACTTGTTGTATTTTGGGCAATTGCTGCAGAGCGACTTCTTCAACACGGAAATCAAACTCTACCTCAATAATTTGCGCTTGATGGGCTTTTAGTTCTGTGATTGTTTTGTCTGCCACAATTTCCCCTTTGTTAATAATAATCACCCGGTCGCAAATCGCCTCGACTTCCTGCATGATGTGCGTGGAGAGAAACACGGTTTTATCATTTCCGGCGTTTTTGATGAGGTTTCTAATTTCAATGATTTGGTTAGGGTCAAGACCGGTTGTGGGTTCATCAAGAATAAGTACATCCGGATTGTGGAGCAGTGCATTGGCAAGACCCACACGCTGGCGATAGCCTTTGGAAAGTGAACTGATTTTTTTATGTGCCTCCGGGGCAAGTCCTGTTTGTTCAATCACATCTTCCAAACGGTTTTTTGAAATATTATATATAGAGGCATTAAAACTTAAATATTCACGCACATACATATCCAGATAAAGCGGGTTGTTTTCAGGCAAGTAGCCCACACTTTTTTGCACATTTATTTTGTTTTCGGTTACTGAAAAACCATTTACAGTTGCTGTGCCTTCTGTGGCAGGAATATAAGTGGTAAGGATTTTCATTAAAGTCGATTTTCCGGCACCGTTGGGTCCTAAAAAACCCACGATTTCCCCTTTTTTAACCTTAAAAGAAACATCTTTCAAAGCATTTTGATTTTTATAGGATTTTGTGATGTTTTTGACAACTATTGACATAAGTTTCCTTTTATTATATGTTTTTGTTGGATTGGGCAGGCTTTTAAACTGACAGAAAAGTTGTAATTTTGTGCTTTCTGTAAAAACAGCAAAAAGGCAATTTTATTTCGCTAAAGCGAAAATATTAAATTTAATTTGCTTGTACTTTTATTTCAGAAAAATTAAACAAGGAAATGTCAAAACCAATAATTCATCAAGACACCAAATTAGGTTGGTTGAAAGCAATGCAGCAACACCCTCTGATGATTGCCGGTCCTTGCAGTGCTGAAACCGAGGAGCAGGTGCTAACAATTGCCCATCAATTAAAAGACACGACAACTACTGTTTTCAGGGCTGGTATCTGGAAACCCCGAACACGACCCGGAAGTTTTGAGGGTGTTGGTGCGGTTGGTTTGAAATGGCTGCAACGTGCACGGGAGGAAACCGGATTAAAAATAGCTGTTGAAGTTGCCAATAAAGCACACGTAGAACAAGCGCTGCTGGCTGATATAGATGTATTGTGGATTGGTGCCCGAAGTACAGTAAGTCCATTTATAGTTCAGGAAATAGCTGATGCAATGAATGGTACTGATAAAATTGTATTGGTGAAAAACCCCGTAAACCCGGATGTGTCTTTATGGATGGGGGCCGTAGAACGACTGCAAAAGGCAAACATCAAGAACTTAGGTGTTATTCACCGCGGGTTTTCAACCTACCTGAAATCAAAATACCGTAACAATCCTGAATGGCAGCTGGCCATTGATTTTCAAAACCACTTTCCCCACTTACCTCTCATCCTTGACCCTTCACATATGGGTGGGCGACGGGATTTGATTTTTGATTTGAGTCAAACCGGGCTTGATCTGAATTATGACGGATTGATGATAGAAACGCACACTGACCCCGATAATGCATGGAGCGATGCTGCACAGCAAATCACCCCGGCAACATTAAAACAGCTGTTTAAGAAGTTGCAAGTTCGGTCAATTGATGCAGACGCTGCAGACTTTAAAATAAAAATAAAAAATCTGAGGAAACAAATAGATACGATTGATTCACAAATACTGTCTAATTTGGGAAGCAGGATGAAAATTGCAGACGAAATTGGACGGTTGAAAAACGAGAACAATGTAGCTATACTACAGATGGAACGCTGGAATGAGGTCTTAGAGCGCATGAAAACCGCCAGTAAGAATCAGAATTTAAGTGAAGAATTCATTACAGAATTATTTAAAGCAATACATCAGGAATCTATAGAACATCAGCATACCATAATTAAAAATAAACCCTGATTGCATGAAAGGAACCGTCTATAAATCTACCGGAAGCTGGTACACGGTCAAAGCCGAAAACGGTTTATTTTATGAATGTAGAATTAAAGGAAAATTCAGAATACAGGGAATTAAAAGCACCAACCCCATAGCTGTGGGTGACAAGGTGGAATTTAAGCTGCAAACCAAAAATGAAAAAACACAAGGTGTAATAAATGGTATTGAAGATCGCGATAATTATATAGTAAGAAAATCTGTAAATCTTTCAAAGAGAACCCACATTCTTGCAGCCAATATCGATCAACTTTTTTTAGTAATTACTTTAAACAACCCACCCACATCCACTTCATTTATCGACAGGTTTCTGGTTACTGCTGAAGCATATCATATCAAAACTGTTTTGTTGTTTAATAAAATTGACACCTATAATGAGGAAGAATTATTGGAAGTGAAATACCTGACGGCTTTATACCGTGACATTGGGTATGAGTGTATAGGTGTTTCTGCAAAAACTGGAAAAAACATCGATCAACTCAAAGCGTATATGGAAGGTAAAGTGAGTATTTTTGCAGGTCATAGCGGTGTGGGTAAGTCTACTTTAATAAATGTTATTGAACCGGGGTTGAACTTAAAAACCAAGGAAATATCTGAGCAACACAAGCAAGGTCAGCATACGACCACATTTGCCGAAATGTTTGATTTGAGTTTTGATGCTAAAATTATTGATACTCCGGGGGTGAAAGGGTTTGGTCTTGTAGATGTTGAAAAAGAAGAACTATCAAATTACTTTCCTGAATTCTTTCAGCGTAAAGAAAACTGCAAATTTAACAATTGCTTGCACCTAAAAGAACCCCAGTGTGCTATTAAAGAAGCTTTGGAATCAGGGTCAATAGCCTGGTCCCGTTACAGAAGTTATTTGCAAATTCTGGAAGGAGAAGATGAACATTACAGAACTGATTATTGGGAGGAATAAAGTTAAATTGATACCAGCAGATTTTGAAAATTTATGAGAGTAGTTATACAAAGAGTTAAAGAGGCTTCAGTAACTATTGAAGAAAAAATAGCTTCACAAATAGGAAGCGGTCTTTTGATTCTTCTAGGAATTGAAAATAACGATACCCACGAAGAAATAGATTGGTTAGTTTCAAAAATCAGTAAACTTCGTATATTTGGAGACGAGAACGGTGCGATGAACCGGTCTCTTATAGAAACAAAAGGTGACGTTCTGATTGTGAGTCAATTTACCCTGCATGCATCCACTAAAAAGGGCAACCGTCCTTCATTTATTAAAGCCGCTAAACCGGATGTTGCAATTCCCCTGTACGAACAATTTGTTGCCTGTTTTGAAAAACAACTTGGCCAAAGTGTGGCTACCGGAAGTTTTGGAGCTATGATGGAAGTAGCCCTCATCAATGACGGACCGGTGACCATTGTAATCGATACAAAAAACAAAGAATAAACATACGTTTTTATTTGTGTCATTTAGCAAAGTTTGTTTTATTTGAAAACTTAAAATTTTGTGAATGCGGCTATTGTTTTTATTACTCATTTCTCTTGCCTTTTCGGCAACTTCTCAAAAGGATCTTACTCAATCATTATTGCTTCCGGCGAAGCTTACCGAAAATGCCGATGCTATTGTACGCACTCATGACCTAGAAGTTAATTTACTTTCAAAAAGGGAAGTACAAGTATATAGAAAGGTGATGATTACAGTACTGAACAAAGCAGGAAATAAACATGTATGGGATTTTATATATTATGATAACAGTATCAAAGTAAAAAAAGCGGAAGCTTATATTTATGATGCCTTTGGAAAGGAAATCAAAAAATTCAAAAAAAAAGATTTTAAAGACAGAAGTGCTGTAGATGGTGGAACTCTGTACTCTGACTCCCGCTACCTTTATGCAGATTATACCCCGGTTTCTTACCCATATACCTTTGAAATTTCCTATGAAACGAGTTCTGAAAATACGCTTTCGCTTCCTTTCATGCTTTTTGTAAATAGTTACAACCTGAGCGTAGAGAAAAGTAGTTTAAAAGTGCATTACAACAGCACTGAATTGAAATTAAACCATAAAGGAAAAAACCTTGAAGGGTATCAGATTGAAAAAACAGAATTCCCCGGAACTTTAGCCTATACGGTCAAAGATATCAGTGCGCTGGTGAATGAAGATTTTAGCCCTACATTTATGGAAATGGCCCCTCAAGTACATCTGGCACCAACGGCATTTTACTATGAAGGAGTTTCCGGAGAGGCAGCAAACTGGAATGAACTTGGGAAATGGTTTTATGACAACCTAATTTCAGGCAGAGATAAAGTAAGCAACCAAACCCTTGCAGAAGTTCAGGCGCTGGTTGCTCAGGTTGATGATAAACTTGAACGCGCTAAACTAATCTATGAATATGTACAACAAAACACCCGGTATATAAGTGTACAGGTTGGAATTGGCGGTGTACAACCCATAGAAGCGTATGAAGTAGATAAAGTAAAATATGGAGATTGTAAAGGCTTGACCAATTATACAAAATCCTTGCTCGATGCCGTAGGGGTTCCTTCCTATTATGCACATGTTGAAGCAGGAAATGTTCAAGTGGATTTTGAAGAAGACTTTGCATCTATAGCACAAGGAAACCACGTGATTTTAGCCATTCCCAATGAGACCGGCTATACTTGGATTGACTGTACAAGCCAAGTGCATCCTTTTGGTTTTATTGGTGATTTTACAGATAACAGAAATGTCTTAATTATGAAGCCTGAAGGCGGTGAAATTGTTAAAACCACCGCATATACCAATCACGATAATTTCAGAAAAACCAATGCGGACTATTCAATAGATGAATCAGGTACCCTAAAGGCAAAAGTAGAAATAACTAATCAGGGAATTCCTTATGATCAAAGATTTGTACTTGAAAAATTAACAAAAGAAGAGCTTCATCAGTTTTATGTTAAAATCTGGCCAAACATCAATAATTTGTCTTTGCTGAACACTTCCTTTGAAAATAATAAAGAGCAAATAAGGTTTGAAGAAATGGTAGAACTTGAAGCACGGAATTATGCAGCTGTAAATGGCAACAGGTTGTTTCTTTCTGTCAATGCATTTAACAATAGCAACTTTGTGCCCTCCAGATACAGAAATCGAAAAAGTTCTGTTAAACTACTCAGAGGATTTTTGTTTGAAGATGAGTACACTGTTTCTCTTCCTCAAAATTATCAAATTGAAGCTTTTCCGGACAATGTTTCAATAGACACTAAATTTGGAACATACACTATGGAGCTTTTAGCCAATGACGACCACACAATAACCTATTCAAGAAAACTACTTATAAAAGAAGGTGAATATCCTAAAGAAGACTACGAAGCTTTCAGAGACTTTTTCAGAGACATTTCAAATTCTGACAACGCTAAAATTGTACTCAATAAAAAAGAATCCTAATGAAAAACATTTTATTATTGACAGTCCTGTTTGCTACTGTCTTAAACTACACACAAGCTCAACGCTATGACTTTGGAAAAATTTCTGATGAAGAAATTAAACAAGTATCACACCCCACCGATCCCGAAGCAAAGGCAGCAGTGTTGTATAAAAAGGGCACCGTTCAGATGCAATACAACAATGGCTGGGAGTATGTATATGAAATGGAAGCACGTGTTAAAATATATAAACAGGAAGGGTATGATTATGCAACGGTAGAGGTGCCAATATATAGAGCCGGTGCAGGTAAAAATGAGATTTTTTCAAACTTTAAAGCCTTTACTCACAATATAGAAAATGGAAAAACTACCAAAGACAGACTTCGCAATAGCGAAATTTTTGATGAGGATTATAACGAGTTTTGGGACGTAAAAAAGTTTACTTTTCCAAATGTGAAAGAAGGATCTGTATTAGAATATACCTATAAAATTATTTCACCATACATATCTTCGCTTCCAGAGTTTGAATTTCAAGATCAAATTCCGGTAGATTATGCTGAGTACACTTTAAAAATACCCGAGTATATGAACTATGAAACTCATAGTAAAGGATTTTACCCTTTAAGTAGAACAGTTAATACTGAAAACAGCAATTTAACCTATTCATACACGCCAGGACAAACCGATGGAACTTCTGTTCATGGAGCTCACAGAACTCACTATTCTACAGTTTCATTCACACTTTATACCACGACTTTTACAGCTGAAAATGTACCTAAACTTGTGGAAGAAGAATATGTAAACAACATTGGAAATTACCTGTCATCCATCAGACCCGAACTCAAGTCAATTCAAATGCCCAGATCTGAAATGGTAGTTTTCTCTCAAACATGGAATGATGTAGGCAGAGAAGTTTATGAAAATAAAAGCTTTGGGAAAGAACTTGAATCAAAAAACTATTTTGAAAAGGATTTAGATCCCTTGATTGCACAAGCTACCAATAATGTAGAAAAAGCAGCATTGATATTTGAATATGTAAAACAACATATGACCTGGAATGGTAATTATAATTTTTATTCCCATAATGGTTTAAAAACTGCTTATAAAAACCGCACAGGAAACGTGGGCGATATCAACCTGATGTTAACAGCAATGTTGCGTTACGGAGGTCTTGAAGCACACCCGGTCTTGGTAAGCACAAAATCTAACGGAATACCACTGTTTCCCACCAGAAGTGGCTTCAACTATGTGATTAGTGGAGTAGAGTTGGGTGACAAGATTCTATTATTTGACGCTACCAGTAGTTACAGTACACCAAACATTTTACCCGAAAGAGTGATGAACTGGTTTGGAAGAATGATAAAGCCAGATTTAACAACACAGCAAATCAATTTGATGTCTGGTATTAAATCAAGAAGAATAGTCAATTTAGAAGTGTCGATGTTTGAAAATGGAGCCATTGAAGGCAAAATGAGAAACTCATTGACAGATCAACTTGCACTCGATCACAGAAGCAATTATGCCGGTGAAGCTGAATCGGCTTATTTGGAGAAACTTGAAAAAAAGCATGGTGGAATTCTAGTCTCAAATTATGAAATCCAAAATAAAAAAGATCCTTACAAGCCTGTTGTAGAGAGTTTTGATTTTGAAAAAGTCAATGCTTTTGATAAAATTGGAGATAAAATTTATGTAAATCCTTTGTTTTTTCTTGCTTCCACTAAAAACCCGTTTACTACCGAAACACGTGAATATCCTATTGATTTTAGATATCCCAGCTCTACGACGATTATGATTAATTTAGCGCTCCCAGAGGGCTATACTATTGAATCAATACCTGAGTCTGAAGTCTTTCAATTGCCCGATCAGGTTGGGCAATTCCAATTTATGATTTCGGAAAATGAATCTAAAATTCAATTGCGAATTTCGTCTGATATCAACACTTCTATAATGCCAGCAACTTATTATGGTGCACTTCAGGAATATTTCGGAGCTTTGATTAATAAACAAGCTGAACAAATTGTTCTTTCAAAAACTTAAAAAACCATGGATATACAAAACGCTCAACGGCAAGTTGACAAGTGGATCAAAGAGCACGGGGTACGCTATTTTAATGAACTGACCAATATGGCACAACTCACTGAAGAAGTTGGTGAAGTAGCGCGCATTATTGCTCGTCGCTATGGAGAACAAAGTGAAAAAGAGAGTGACAAGAATAAAGACCTTGGTCAAGAACTCGCAGATGTGGTTTTTGTAGTTTTATGTCTTGCTAATCAAACAGGTATTGACCTGCAAAAAGCCTTTGATGAAAAATTAAAACTCAAAACAAACCGCGATCACGACAGGCATCATCAGAATGAAAAATTAAAGTAACACCCTCACAGTCTTTTTGTACTTTTACATTCCTCTTTGAGTATTTTGCCTATGAATTTATTTCTTCAACAGTCAAGCCTGAAGTCTGATACAATTTTTCAAATTGCAGGCTCTAAGAGTATTTCCAACCGGTTGTTAATTTTACAACAACTGTATCCCGGACTTAAAATTCAAAATATTTCGGATGCTGAAGACACGTTTATGCTGAAGAAAGCCCTTTCTTCATCTTTAAACACTATTGACATACACCATGCAGGTACAGCAATGAGGTTTCTCACCGCTTATTTTGCGACCCGGGATGGCAGGGAAGTGGTTTTAACCGGTTCTTCCAGAATGAAACAACGCCCTATAGGGGAGCTGGTAAAAGCTTTGCAGCAACTCGGTTCATCTATTGAATATCTTGAAAAAGAAGGCTATCCGCCCTTGAAAATTACCGGAAAAAAAATAGTCT
>NZ_CAXBAN010000042.1:0-10526 GCF_963973675.1 uncultured Planktosalinus sp.
GAAGTTGTTTTGTTGCAAGTAAACCTTTGCTAAAGTTTCAGTCATTAAATGCTCGTTGGGTTGTGGATTGGGAATGGAAAAATCCTCTGTAGTTTGGGTTTCTTTGGGCTTTATTTTAGGGTTTTCCTGTATGAACTTGTCAATAAGCTTAAACTTTTCTTCCTTACTACTGCTTTTTGATGAGCTGTTTTCATCCAATTTATGATCAGTTTCCCGATTGATGGGTTTTGCTTTTGTGAGTTGGAGCCATTCATTGAATGAGTGTTTGTCTTCTTTGGTAAACGGTAAAGGTTTGTTGATCTCAAGTAATTCCTCAACAGCTTTTTCCTGAGGTGTTTTTTCTGCTTTTCTTTCAAACAGATTGGGGTTGAGGATGGCTTCGGCTTTTTCTAATTCCAGAGTGTCATTTTCTTTGACTTCAATTGTTGAAGATTGATGAAACGCTTCAGAGGTAATAAAATCAAATAAGACACTTCTATCTGTAGTATAGGCCGCAGCTTTTTTTAACTCCTGATTGTATTGATAATTGTTTTCGTCTTTCAATACTTTTAAATACAATGCCCTGGCTGGTTGGAAATAGGGAAAATCAGAAAGAATTGTTTCTAAATCCAACTTGTTTTCTGAGTTGACGGTTTCAGGATGTTGAAGTAAATATGTGATTTTTTCCCTGTTCAAAATATAGTTACCATTTTGCCAATGTGGCATTAAAAACATCTTGTGTAATCCGCTCAAAAATTACATTTAAGGCTTCATCTCTTTGTGAACCGGTCAACTGGGCAGAACCACCATAGTCATAATAAAAAGAAAATCGTTGTTCTAAATCGTTGCCTTCGTTTTTAGTGTCATAAAAACGTACATTGACCGAAACTGTCAACCTGTTTTGTGCCGCAGTGTTTTGTGCAGTAGCGGTTATGGGTGCAATATAATATTCTACAATTTCACCTTCATAAATCAAATCGCCGTTTTGATTGGTCAAATCAAGGCTGGTTTGATTTAGGATGATATCCTGAAGGCTTTGGGTGAATTGCCGGTCAATCCCCGGCTCAACTATAGGTGCATTGTTTCTGAAAAAGTTAACCTGATAAGTACTGATGTTTGAAGCCACAGAAGCTCCTGTAAATGAATAAACCCCACAACTTTGAATGCTAAACATTGTTGTTAATAAAGTGAGTATAAGGAGTGTTTTTTTCATTTGAAAATTAGGATTATTAAAGTCCGAATTGCTTGATTTTTCTGTAAAGTGTTCTTTCAGAAACCCCCAGTTCATCGGCAGCGGCTTTACGTTTTCCGTTGTTTTTTTCCAGGGCTTTTTTAATGAGTTCGAGTTCTTTATCTTTAATAGAAAGGGTTTCTTCTTCTTGAATTTCTTCGGCAAAATGATATTTGTCTTTGGCCTTATTTTGATCTGGAGTGTCATCGAGTTCAAGAATTTCAACATCATTTTGTGAATCGTTTTCCTCAATGATATCTGTTAATTCTTCAAACGAGTCTTCTTCCTGGGGGGTATAAATCTTCTTAATCAAACCGGAATGTTCTTTCTGAACATGTTCAGTACTTCCACTTTTCATAAGCTCAAGTGTTAGTTTTTTAAGGTCATTCACGTCGCGCTGCATATCAAAAAGCACTTTATAAAGTATTTCCCGCTCAGAACCAAAATCGCTTTCAGATTTCTTACTGTTTACCACTGCCGGTAGTTGCCTACCCATATCCGGCAAATAGTTTTTCAAGGTATATGCGTTAATTTCTCGGTTTTGTTCTAACACAGAAATTTGTTCTGCCACGTTGCGCAATTGCCTGATGTTTCCGCTCCAGCGATACTTTAAAAGTAATTGAACGGCATCATCGGTCAGTCTGATTGTCGGCATATTGTACTTTTGGGCAAAATCTGCAGCAAACTTTCTGAACAACAAGTGAATGTCTTCTTCCCGTTCTCTTAAAGGCGGCAAATGAATGTCAACAGTGCTTAAACGATAAAATAAATCTTCTCTAAACTTTCCATCACTGATTGCCTGAGCCATTTGGACGTTTGTAGCCGCTACAATGCGCACGTTTGTTTTTTGGGTTTTGGAAGAACCTACTTTAAGAAATTCACCATTTTCAAGAATTCTCAGCAGTCGCACCTGAGTAGGTAGTGGGAGTTCGCCCACTTCGTCAAGGAATATTGTGCCGCCGTCTGCTACTTCAAAATAGCCGCTGCGTGTTTGGGTTGCTCCCGTAAAAGCACCTTTTTCGTGACCAAAAAGCTCACTGTCAATAGTGCCTTCGGGAATTGCACCACAGTTTACGGCTATGTATTTGCCGTGTTTTCTGTGTGAGAGTGAATGGATGATTTTGGGAATACTTTCTTTACCCACACCACTCTCTCCTGTAACCAATACCGAAATATCAGTAGGTGCCACCTGAATCGCTTTTTCGATGGCCCGGTTGAGCTTGGCGTTGTTGCCAATGATTCCAAATCGTTGTTTAATTGCTTGTACTGATTCCATATTCCAATTCCCTTCCCCAATTTATTGAGGAGGAATCTCGTTAAAAGGTTATGAATTATTCTCGCTGTAACTAACTGCCTCCCCAATCAATGTCGCCGAAGTACAATCGGTTATTTTGACCATTACAAAATCTCCAATAGTGTAGTTTTCTTTTGGGAAAACCACTACAGTATTTTGAGGTATTCTACCGCTCCATTGATGTTCATCTCTTTTGGAAGTTTTTTCAATAAGGACTTCCAGTGTTTTGCCTACAAATTGTTTTGTTCTGTAAGCACTGTGCTGTTGTTGCAATTCCACGATTTCCTGTAATCGTCTCTTTTTGACAGCTTCAGGGATGTCGTCTTCAAGTTTTCTTGCTGCCAGTGTTCCCGGACGTTCAGAATACATAAACATAAAACCAAAGTCATACTTTACATACTCCATCAAACTCAAGGTGTCTTGATGGTCTTCTTCGGTTTCCGTAGGAAATCCGGCAATGATATCTTGTGAAATTCCACAATCCGGAATGATGCTTTTGATGTTGTCAATGAGTTGCATGTATTCTTCTCGGGTATGCTGGCGGTTCATCTCTTTTAAGACGCGGGTACTTCCACTTTGTACAGGCAGATGAATGTAGTTGCAAATATTTTGGTACTTTGCCATTGTTTCAATGACATCCATTGTCATGTCTTGTGGATTGGATGTGGAAAACCGAATGCGCATTTTGGGTTGAGCTTCGGCAACCAGTGAAAGTAGTCCTGAAAAATTAGTTGCAGTAGCTTTTTGCATTTCAGTGGCTTTGTCAAAATCTTTTTTCAACCCTCCACCATACCATAAGTAACTGTCAACGTTTTGTCCCAGCAAGGTAATTTCTTTAAAACCTTTGGCAGCCAGGTCGTTGACTTCCTCTAAAATACTTTGAGGGTCTCGGCTGCGCTCTCTTCCGCGGGTGAATGGAACAACACAAAAAGTACACATGTTATCACATCCTCTTGTAATTGATACAAATGCTGTGACACCATTACTTTGCAAACGGACCGGGGAAATATCTCCATACGTTTCTTCTTTTGAAAGAATCACATTGATGGCATTTCTCCCTTCTTCAACTTCACTCAGTAAATTGGGCAAATCTTTATAAGCATCAGGCCCCACTACGAGGTCAACAATTTTTTCTTCTTCAAGAAATTTATTTTTAAGACGCTCGGCCATGCAACCCAATACGCCCACTTTCATTGAGGGGTTGTGAGTTTTTTTTACGGCATTGTATTTTTCAAGACGTTTCCTAACGGTTTGTTCCGCTTTGTCCCGAATGGAACAGGTGTTTACCAAAACCAAATCGGCTTCTTCAAGTTGACTTGTGGTGTTGTAACCGTTTTCAGACAAAATGGAAGCAACAATTTCACTGTCGCTAAAATTCATTTGGCACCCATAACTTTCTATAAAAAGTTTTTTGGTGTTTCCTTCAACAGTATCCATTAATAGTTTTGTGCCTTGTTTTTTCTCGTCAATAACTTTCTCCATATTATTTGCTAATTCTACAAGTGTGCAAAGATACAATTTTTAATAGATTTGTGACAAATTGGCAGAAAGTTTTGTGGAATTTTTAGCTTCTTTTGATGCTGTGATTTCTACTAATTCTTTCATTATAAAAAAAATCCTATACTTTTGCAATTCCCGTAAAGGCGGGAATCTTGTAAATGATATCCAAAAAAAGTTTTATTTTGGTTCCACTTTCAAGCTAATTTTAACTTATAATAATGAGTCTCCCACCCTCTTGGGAGTAGGAATATGGCAAAAAATCTTGTAATCGTAGAGTCACCGGCAAAAGCAAAAACCATCGAGAAGTTTCTCGGAAAGGATTTTAAAGTAGAATCCAGTTTTGGTCATATTGCTGATTTACCATCCAAAGAACTTGCGGTTGATGTAGAAGGCGATTTTAAACCCAAATACATTGTGCCCAGAGATAAAAAAGCGCTGGTAAAAAGTCTGAAAGCTTTGGCTGATAAAGCTGAAACTGTTTGGCTCGCTAGTGATGAAGACCGTGAAGGAGAAGCCATCGCCTGGCATCTCGCTGAAGAATTAAAGCTTGACGATGCAAAAATTAAGCGAATTGTTTTTCACGAAATTACGAAAACTGCTATTCTCAAAGCAATTGAAAATCCACGGAAAATTGATTATAACCTCGTGAATGCACAGCAAGCACGTAGAGTATTAGACCGATTGGTGGGTTATGAGCTTTCTCCTGTACTTTGGAAAAAAGTAAAAGGCGGGCTTTCTGCAGGAAGGGTGCAATCAGTATCTGTAAGGTTGATTGTTGAACGTGAGCGCGAAATTCAAGGATTTATGCCGGCACCCTCTTTTCGTATTGATGCTGAGTTTATGGGTGATGAAGGAAAACCGTTCAAAGCAAAATTGCCCAAAAATATTCAAACACTTGAAGAGGCAAAATCTTTTCTGCAACAAAACATTGACGCCAATTTTAAAATAAGTGACTTATCGAAAAAGCCTGCAAAAAAATATCCTGCAGCGCCTTTTACCACATCGACACTTCAACAGGAAGCTTCCCGAAAACTCTATTTCCCGGTTGCTAAAACAATGAATGTGGCGCAAAGACTTTACGAGGCGGGGCTTATAACCTATATGCGTACAGATAGTGTAAACCTTTCTGAAGAAGCAAAAAGCGCTGCACAAAAAGAAATCGCGGCCTCTTTTGGTGAAAAATACAGCAAGCCCAGAAATTACAAAGGGAAATCAAAAGGAGCTCAGGAAGCGCACGAAGCCATCAGGCCCACTGATATTTCAAGACATAGTGTTGACATAGACAGAGACCAGGCCAGACTCTATGAACTGATTTGGAAACGCACCATCGCCTCGCAAATGAGCGATGCGGAACTGGAGCGAACCAATGTGAGAATTTCAGCATCAACTCACAATCAGGAGTTTTCTGCCAATGGTGAGATGATAAAATTTGACGGTTTTCTGAAGGTATACCTTGAAGGTACAGACAATGAAGATGAAGAGCAAGATGGAATGCTGCCCAACTTAACCCTGGACGAAAAACTTACTAATAATTACATCACAGCCACAGAACGATTCACCAGAGCTCCTGCTCGTTATACAGAAGCATCTTTGGTGAAAAAGCTTGAGGAATTGGGTATTGGGCGCCCATCAACATATGCGCCAACGATTTCTACAATCCAACAACGCAATTATGTAGAAAAAGGAACGATTGAGGGGGTTGAAAGAAAGTATAAAATGCTTTCTCTACAAAAACAAGCACTTTCTGAAAAAACCCTTTCTGAATTGGTGGGGTCTGATAAAGGGAAACTGGTGCCTACTGATATCGGAATGATAGTCAATGACTTTTTAGTGGAAAACTTTGAAACTATACTCGATTATAATTTCACAGCCAAAGTAGAGCAGAATTTTGATGATATTGCTGAAGGAAATGAGAAATGGACAGAAATACTTCGGGACTTTTATAAAGACTTCCATCCCAAAGTAAAGGATGTTGAAAAAAATGCGGAACGTGAAAGTGGTGAGCGTATTTTAGGTAAACACCCAGAAACCGGAAGAACAATTTTAGTGCGTCTGGGTAAATTTGGAGCAATGGCGCAAATTGGAGCACCCGATGATGAAGAAAAGCAATTTGCAAGTCTAAGACCCGACCAACAACTCAATACTATAACCCTGGAAGAAGCTATAGACTTGTTTAAACTTCCGAGAACATTGGGCGAACTGGATGGTGAAGAAGTTGAAGTTAACAATGGAAGATTTGGTCCGTATGTAAGATATGGAAAGACTTTTATATCACTTCCCAAAGGAATGGACCCACTGGAAGTTTCCATGGATACCGCCAAAGAGCTTATTGAGGAAAAGAAAAAAGCCGATGCACCCATTGCCTATTATGATGAGAAGCCTGTTCAAAAAGGTGTGGGCAGGTTTGGCCCCTTTATTAAATGGGATAATATGTTTATCAATGTCAGTAAGAAATATGATTTTGACAATCTTTCTCAAAACGATATAGAAACACTCATTGAAGATAAACTCAAAAAGGAAAGAGAAAAACTTTTAAGGGAGTGGCCATCAGAAGGAATTCGAGTAGAAAAAGCCCGATGGGGCCGCTTTAATGTCATTAAGGGTAAAACTAAAGTTGAGCTTCCAAAGACTACAGATGTTGAAAAATTAACTTTGGAAGAAGTAAAAGCAATGGTTGATAAAAAGACCCCTGCAAAAAAGTCAACGCGAAAAAAAGCTTCTAAGAAGTAAAAATTATGCAAGAGTTTTTCAGCCCTGTAAGCAAGTCGGTTTTGGGTCATCGTGAGTTATTGCCTGAAAATGTATTGGGTAAACAGTTGAGAATTCATAACGGCAGAAATGGTTTCCCGGAACTTGAAGGCTGTAAATTTGCTTTGTTTGGAGTTAGGGAAAACAGAAATGATACTGACTTTAACGGATCTTATCCGGTTTTTGATTCTATAAGAAAATCTTTGTATGCGCTTTTCCCTGGAAACTGGAATTACAACATTTCTGATCTTGGTGATATTAATCCGGGTGAAACTGTTTCCGATACCTATTTTGCTGTAACAACAGTTGTAAAAGCGCTGCTTCATAAAAAAGTCATTCCAATTATGCTGGGTGGGTCACAGGATTTAACGTATGCTGTATACAGAGCCTATGATGATTTTGGAAAAATGATTAATTATGTCAATATAGACAGTAAGTTTGATATTGGAGATGCAGAAGCCCCTATCAGCAACGTTTCTTATGTTGGCAGAATGGTCATTGACAAACCCTACAACCTTTTCAATTACAGTGTGGTGGGGTATCAGTCTTATTTTAATGCTGCTGATGAAATTTCGTTGCTTGAAAGACTTTATTTTGACGCATACAGGTTGGGTGAAATTACAAATGAAATTCAGCTTGTTGAGCCGCTAACAAGAGATGCAGATATAATAAGTTTAGATATTTCTGCAATAAAAGGCACAGAACTTAGTTATATAAATAACAGTTCACCCAATGGTTTGGACGGAAGAGAAGTTTGTGCTATTGCTCGTTATGCAGGCATCAGTAACAAGGTGAGTTTTTTTGGAGTCTTTGAAATCAACAATTTTGAAAATGCACCATCAGCATCTATGCTGATTGCTCAAATAATCTGGTATTTCATTGAAGGTGTTAATTACAGAATAGATGATGGAGAGTTTGTTTCAGATTCAGATTTTAAATCCTACAAAGTTCCTGTTCAGAATGATGTGCTGTTATTTAAAAAGAGTCTAAAAACACAAAGATGGTGGATTGAGTTGCCATTTATTCCTGAAGGGAATAATAAATTAAAAAGACACACGTTATTACCTTGCACTTATCAGGATTATGTGAGTGCCTGCAATCAGGAAATACCTGAAAGATGGCTAAAAGCCAGACGTAAAAATGAAATTTAAAATTAATAATAAATAGATTTTAAGGGATTTAAAAAAAAATGTTGTTTTTTAGAGAATTTATAGATAGGTTTACGCCCTTAAAATCTGAAAATTTAACCTAATACTTATGAAGAAGTTTATTGCATTTACTGCGATTGTATCCTTTTTGATTAGCTGTAACTCCGGAGATAGGGGTGAGTTAGTTGGTGTCAAAGGAAAAAAGTGGCACCCTGAGAAGCCTTATGGCATGACACTTGTGCCGGGTGGCTCTTTTATTATGGGTAAGCCTGATGACGACTTTGTAGGTGTAAAAGATGCTCCAACCAAAACTGTAACAGTGCGTTCTTTTTACATGGACGAAACTGAAATCACCAATTCAGAATACAGACAGTTTGTGAATTGGGTTAGAGATTCAATTGTAAGATTAAAACTTGCAATACTTGCCGATGAAGTAGGCGCCACTCCCGGTGATGGCGGAATTGGTGAGTTTGCCTTTATGGACCAAAACACAGACAACATGACGCCCTATGAGCAGTATATGTATGATAACTACTGGGGATTTGGTGAGGATTTTTATGAAGGCAGAAAAATTAACAAAGACATTGAATTGATATGGGATACTTCACTATATCCGGATGAATACTATTCTGAAGTGATGGATACAATGTATCTGCCAATTGAGGAATCATACAATGGTTTAAGAACTATTGATGTGAAGCACCTTAAATTCCAATACACCACCATGGATATTCAGGCTGCTGCTAAAAACCAAGGTAAGAAGAGAAGCGAATACATCACCCGTGAAGATGTTGAGATTTACCCGGATACCACAGTTTGGATTAGAGACTTTAACTACTCATACAACGAGCCAATGCACAATGATTATTTTTGGCATCAGGCTTATGGTGATTATCCCGTAGTAGGTGTGAGCTGGAAACAGGCAAAAGCTTTTGCTGCCTGGAGAACCCTCTACAAAAACGCCTATCAGAAACAACGCGATCGCAATTTTGTTCCACAATTCCGTTTGCCAAGCGAAGGTGAGTGGGAATATGCCGCCAGAGGAGGAATCGCATCCGGTAGTTACCCATGGGGAGGACCATATACAATAAACGATAGAGGTTGCTTTATGGCAAATTTCAAACCCTTAAGAGGAGATTATGCAGCCGACCAGGCGCTGTATACCGTTGAAGCAAAATCTTATGAACCTAACGATTACAGCCTGTACAACATGGCAGGAAATGTATCAGAATGGGTGGATTCTTCATACGACCCTGCGTCCTATGAATACATGTCCACAATGAACCCAACTGTAAATCAAGCTGAAAATATGCGAAAAGTTGTTAGAGGCGGATCCTGGAAGGATGTTGCATATTTCCTACAGGTAAGCACCAGGGATTATGAATATGCAGACACTGCCAGAAGCTATATCGGATTTAGAACTGTTCAGGATTACATGGGAACCGATGTTGTTTTAAACCAACAATTTGGCGATGCAAGATAAAAATTAACCTAAATTTCAAATACACTAACTTAAAAACTTAACTTAAAATTTTAAATTATCATGGCACAATCAAAATCTACAAAAAAACTATTTAACATGGCCTATGGCCTTGGAGCGTCTATCGTAATTATTGGAGCGCTTTTTAAAATTCTTCACTGGGAAATCGGGCCTCTAAATGGTGGAATCCTTTTGGCAATCGGTTTGATTACTGAAGCTATCATTTTTGCAATTTCTGCCTTTGAACCGGTTGATGATGATTTAGACTGGTCTTTGGTTTATCCTGAATTGGCCGGAGGTCAATCATCAGGTAAAAAAGGAAAAGCAGAAAGCACTGAAGACCCACAAGGTCTTTTATCTAAAAAATTAGACGAAATGCTTAAAGAAGCTCGTTTAGATGCAAACCTAATGTCAAGCCTAGGTGAAAGCATTCGCTCTTTTGAAGGTGCTGCAAAAGATCTTCAGCCAACAGCAGAAGCAATGGGCGCCACAAAGAAATACAGCCAGGAAATGAGTCTCGCAGCTGCACAAATGGAGTCTTTAAATTCACTCTATAAAGTGCAAGTTGAATCAGCTACCCGTCAAACTCAAATTAACGACGAAGTTGCTCAAAACGCAGACCAATTAAAACAACAAATGCAAGCAATGGCAACCAACCTTTCTTCGTTAAACGGAGTATATGGAGGTATGCTTTCTGCAATGACAAACAGAAACTAATATCTTTCTAACTGTATAACTAACTTATAAAACAAAGAAAATGGCAGGAGGAAATTTATCCCCAAGACAGAAGATGATTAACCTGATGTATCTGGTTTTCATTGCTATGCTTGCACTTAATATGTCCAAAGAAGTATTATCAGCCTTTGGACTCATGAATGAACGATTATCAGAAGCCAATATGTCTGCTGAACAACGAAACGCAGATTATATGGCTGGATTAACAGAAAAAGCAAATGAAAATCCTACTAGATTTGCTGATGCAAAAGCGAAAGCAGATCAGATTACTACACTTTCAAATAGTTTCGATTCATACATTCAGTCAGTAAAAGATGATTTAAGAGCTACTGTAAAGGAGGAAGACTTGAGTACCGGAAATTATGAAGTGATGGACAAACCTGATTATCTAAACCAAACCTTTTTTGTGGG
>NZ_CAXBAN010000043.1:0-10431 GCF_963973675.1 uncultured Planktosalinus sp.
TCTACCGTGAAGAGCGTCCTGATGTTGATCAAGTGTATATGAATGCTTTGCAACTTATGACCGGGTCCGGGGGCTGGCCTTTAAACATAGTTGCACTTCCTGATGGAAGACCTGTTTGGGGTGCTACATACCTCAACAAAGATCAATGGACAGACGTTTTGCTTCAACTTCAAAATCTACACAAAAATCAACCCGAAACACTTGCTGAATATGCTTCTAAACTACTACAAGGAATCAAAACGATGGATTTAATTTCCAAAAGCAATGAACAAGTTCATTTTAAAAGCTTTGATTATAAAAAGCTTTTAAACAACTGGTCTCGCCATTTTGATCAAGTAAACGGTGGATCAAAAGGAGCTCCAAAATTCATGATGCCCAACAACCTTCATTTTCTGTTGCGATATGCTTTTCAAACCAAGGACCATCAGTTATCTGAGTATGTCAAGCTTTCGCTCACCAAAATGGCTTATGGCGGAATTTTCGATCACATCAATGGCGGGTTTTCAAGATATTCAGTTGATGAGCGCTGGCATATTCCTCATTTTGAGAAAATGTTATATGACAATGCACAACTGGTTAGCCTTTACAGTGATGCGTTTTTAGTTTATAAAAACCCTTTGTTTAAAGAAGTGGTTTTCCAAACACTTCACTTTATTGAGCGCGAACTAAGCAAAAAGGAAGGCGGATTTTACAGTGCGCTTGATGCAGACAGCATTAATGCATTTGGTGTATTGGAGGAAGGGGCTTATTACGTTTTTACGAAAGAAGAGCTCAAAGAAGAACTCAAAGAAGATTATGAGTTATTTTCTGATTATTACAATATCAATTCCTTCGGAAAATGGGAAAACAACTTTTATGTACTTATCAGAACTCAATGCGATGATGAATTTTGCCAAAAACAACAATTGAGCAAAGCCGATTTTAGAACTAAAAAGAAACATTGGATACAAAGCTTACTTCAACACAGAACCACAAAAAACCGTCCTAGACTTGATAACAAAATAATTTGCTCCTGGAATGCTATGATGATTAAAGCCTATACAGATGCTTACAAGGTATTCAATGAAATAGAATTTTTAAACATTGCCCTTAAAAATGCTACTTTTTTAATTCAAACATTATTGCAGGACCAACAAAAACTCAAGCGCACATACACCAGTGGAAAAGTAAATACTGAAGCATTCTTAGAAGATCATGCTCATCTAATTGCTGCATTTATTGCACTCTATGAATGTACTTTTGATATGCATTGGTTAATAAGGGCAAAAAAACTAACCACAAATTGTATTGAGAATTTCTTTGACAATGAATCGGGCATGTTTTTCTATTCTTCAAGTACGGGCGAACAATTGATATCAAGGCCCATTGAAGTTCGTGACAACGTGATACCGTCGTCAAATTCTGTAATGGCCAAGAATTTATATTGGCTTGGCACGTTTTATGATGATACTAAGCTAATTAACACATCACAACAAATGTTAACTTCTGTTCAAGCTGAAATAAATAATTATCCACAAGGGTATTCAAACTGGCTGGATTTTCAATTAAACTTCAGCCACCCGTTTTATGAAGTTGTGATTTGTGGGAAAGGTGCAGATCAAAAATCCACAGCTTTAAATGCACACTATATACCTAACAAATTATTGGCAGGAACCTCTCAGCCAAGTGATTTACCACTCTTTAACAATCGGTTTGAAAAAGAAAAAACCAATTATTATTTGTGTACTCAAGGTGCTTGCAATTTACCCGAAACCAAGCTTTCAGAAGTTATATCATCAATAAAATTCAATTAAAAATGAAACCAATATTCACTCTTTTTGCATTTTTACTTATTGTTTCTCAAGTTTTTGCACAGTTGCCTGTCGAGCATTTCAACAAATGGAGAAGCCCTGATGGACGAAATATCGACTTTTTATACCTCAGCAACTCCAAAACCACAGCTCAATATCCGAGACTTGAAGTTATTGGCAGCCCCTTTGAAAATGACAAATTTCAACCGGCATATATCAATAAGCAAGACGGTAGTACATTTAGCCCTTTGTTTATGAGATACAATGCATATTATGATATTATGGAACTGAAACACGCTACTTCTGAGCCTGATTCACTTATTATGATTCTCGAAAAAACACCTGAGTTTACTATTCATATTAACGACAAAAAATACTTGCTTCTCAAAGAACCCAATTCTAATGAAAATTTACAATACTTTGAAGTTTTACAGACTGGCAATACCCTGCAGCTCTTAAAAAAAACCACTAAAAAATTTGTTGAAGGAAAAATTGCGCGAACTTCCTTTGAAAAAGACTTTCCCCACAGGTTTAATGATCATGTTACCTATTATATTAAAGATAAAAGCTTAACCGAGTTGCCCCGTTCAAAAAGAAAAAAATAGCGCTATTTGAAAAAATCAACAAAGATGTTGTGAATTACATCAAAGAGAAGAATCTTGACTTGAATGAAGAGCAATCTCTAAAAGACATTGCACATTTTCTTAATAAATCACAACTCTAAATCTTTTTGAAGTTATTTTAATTAATACATATTAGCTATATTTGAAACAATATCAAATTCTATTAGACATGAAATTATTCTTAAGCACTGCGATACTATCCTTATTTTCAATCAGTTTATACAGCCAATTTAATCAGTCTGCCCACAACAAACTTGTAAATGCCAGAATTGAAGCAGAAATATTTTTTGAACAATACGGTATTTCTGAAGAAGATTTAAAAAACATAAAAGGTTCTCCATATGAAGTCGATTATTTTCAGCCCGGCAACCTTTTTGAAGGCACTGAGTTGAAAGTTTCCAAAATACCAATGAGGTACAACATTTTTTCTGATGAAATAGAGGTAAAAAGTAGCTTTCAGCCGAATGATACCGATATAAATGTGTTGACTACATCTCCGGATTATATAATTAACATTGTTGGTAACACCTATGTTTATGTTTTAAACACCGTTTCAAAAGATAAGAGTGGTTATTTTAAAGTGCTTCACGAAGGCGACCACTATGATTTATATAAAAAATCAAGTATCACTTATATTGAGAAAAAATTTGCAGAAACTAATTACCAACAGGATCAACCTGCCCGGTTTGACAGAACAGACACCTATTATATGGTAAATAAACAGGGACGCTTTCTGGAGCTCACCACCAGCAAGAGAAAATTTTTAAATGCTTTTGGTTCGGAAAAGAAAAAAGTTGAAAATTACATTAAAGAGCACAAGCTTTCGATTAAAGATGAAGGTGATATGGCCAAAATTTTTAGTTATTACAACAGCATCCTTTAGTTTAAAGATTGTTATACTACAATTATTAAAAATGACTTGCTTACCCTTACTATAAACTCAATAAAGCTGTTAACAAACTGCTAAGATTAGAATCATTTTTTGCAATTGAACTGTTTGATTACTAAATTTGATAAAAATCATTCTCCCTAAATATTTAAATCAAAATCGACTTTTTTTATGGAATTAATCAATGAATATATTTCAAAGTACGGTGAAAAATTTTTAGAATTTTTACCCAGCATCTTAACTTCATTATTAATTCTTGTACTTGGCTTGTGGTTTATAAAAATCCTTAAGCGTTTTGCAGGAAAGGTATTTACCAAACGGGAAATGGAACCCACGCTCAAAATATTTCTTTTAAATATCATTGGATGGACTTTAAAGATTTTACTTTTTGTTATTGTAATTTCTCAACTGGGAGTTGAAACCACCTCGCTAGTGGCAATTGTTGGTGCTGCGGGTCTTGCTATAGGGCTTGCCCTTCAGGGCTCACTTGCAAATTTTGCCGGTGGTGTTTTATTGATGATATTTAAACCAATGCAGGTTGGAGATTTTATTGAAGCTCAAGGGGAAAGTGGTACTGTGAAAGAAATTTCCATTTTTTATACAAAACTACTAACTGTTAATAACCAACTTGTTGTATTGCCCAACGGGAAACTTTCAAATGACAACATTGTGAACTACACATCTGAAGGAAAGCGAAGAGATGTGCTCACTATTGGCATTTCATATGATTCTGACATTAAAAAGGCCAGAGAAGTTTTGATTGAATTAATGAAAGAGCAAGAAACCATTTTGAAAGACCCTGAGCCCGTTGTCTTTGTCGGTGAGTTGGCAGACAGTTCTGTAAATTTATCTGCCCGGTTTTGGGCGTTGAATGAGCATTTTTGGGATTGCCATTTTTACACCCTTGAAGAGGCTAAAACGAGACTTGAAAGCGCCGGAATTTCAATTCCATTTCCACAGAGAGATGTACACCACTTCAACCTTGACAAGTTAGAAGTTAAAAAATAATCTTATTTCTAAAAACAACTCCATGAAAACACTCACATTAACAATCATCGCTATTATTGGTTTTCAATTAGTGGTTGCCCAACAACCCATTCAACAAAAGCAGGTTGAATATTTACTACAATTTAAGTATCAGAAAACCACAACCTTTGAAAACATTGATTTAGAAACTCTAAATTATATTGGAAGTCCTTATACAAATGATAATTATTTGGCTGGAGAGATTTATCATAAGAACAAACTGGTAGCTGAAAACGTTCCACTTAGATACAACGCTTTGGTTGACGAAATGGAATTTAAACCAAAATTTGAAACCCCTGACAGTGAGTCGAGTGCACTTCTAAAGTCACCAGAGATTGATGTCAGAATTGGAAGTAAAGTATTTGTCTTTGTACCCTATCAAGGGGGGGTAGAAAAAGGTGGTTATTTTGAAGTTCTCAGGAGAGGTGAAAGCTATGATTTATTTAAAAAATACAATAAAAGATATGTCCCCGAGCAACCTGCTAAAACATCAATGACAAAAGACAGGCCTGCAAAATTTATTGACAACCCAATTTATTACATTGTTAGAGGTGACGGAAAATTTATTGAATTGCCTGACAAGAGTAATAAGTTTTCTAAGCTATTTTCAGGAAATGAAAAAGAAATAAAAAATTACATTAAGTCCAAAAATCTAGATTTAAAAAACGAAGGTGACTTGATAAAAGTAGTAAGCTATTTAGATACTTCACTATAAATTTAACCAAAAATAACTCAAAAGAAGAAGCATAAAGCCTCTTCTTTTTTTGTATTTAACTGTTTAATTTTAACATTTTAATGGAAAGAAATTAACACCACAAACCAATTAAAACATATATATTCGCAATTGTCAATTTTTTAAACACCTATAATTTTTCAAGAAATGATTAAACCATTAGCATTTATAGTACTCTCATTAATACTTTTTCCAACCTCAACAAAAGCTCAACAATACTCAGACAGTAACTCCAAAGAATTACTAAACTACACTACCAGAGCTTCCAAGTACAACCCCGAAAACACAAAAGGCAGCCCTTATCTTACTGATGAATTCCAAAAAGGGAGTTTATTGAATGAAAGCAGTGTAATGTTTCCTGATGTAGCACTTCGTTACAATGCTTTGAATGATGAATTTCAAGTAAAAAATTCTATCTATGAGAGCAACGACAACATATTAGCTGTAATGAAAAAAACTGATGTTTATGTGAAAATTGGAGATGCTATTTATACTTATTTGTTACCAAGCGGAGAAACCGGCGGTTATTATAACGTATTGGTTGAAGGAGCAAAAAAATCTATTTACAAAAAACTTTCTAAAAAATTTGTTGAAGGTGCACAATCTGTTAATATGATGACCGGAAACCACCCAAACAGGCTTGTTGATGAAACCAAATATTATTTAGTTGATTCAAACGGAACAATTGAAGAATTACCCAACTCCAAAAACAGGAAGTTAAAACTAATTGCTAAAAAAAATTATAAAGAATTTAAAAAATATGCCAAGTCAAACGACTTGAACGCAAATGACGATGAAGATTTAATCAAACTGGTTAAGTATTACAACCAAAACTATTAACCCCCTACAAAGTCTTTCAAATAAAATGGTTCAAAATAAGCGACATTCTCAAAGTCGCTTTTTTTGTACTTACTGTTGGCCAACCATCCCATTTCTTTTGCTGAAGGAAGCAAGCCATCTACGAAGGTAGCATTGGAATGCTTACAAAGTGTTTTGAGTTTATCATTGGCATTTCCCAGAAAAACAACCTTTCCTTTGTTAAGGTATTCAATAAATGAATTTTCATTTAAAATCAAAGCTTTTGTTTCTTCAATCTTCTTGTAGTTTTCATCAAATACTGCTGTAAACACCTCCATTCTTCTGGCGTCAAGCATTGGGATGTAAACCACTTCTTTTTCATTCAGTTGCATTGATAATGCCTGGAGGGTATCTATTGAAATTAACGGAAGATCAAGCGCATAGCAAAACCCTTTGGCAGCCGAAACACCAATACGTAAGCCTGTGTATGAACCGGGTCCTTCACTTACTGCAATTGCATTGAGTTCTTTTTTTGAAATTCCTGCACTTTTCAACACTTCATCAATAAACACGTGCAAGCTTTCAGCATGAGAATAACCCTGGGTGTTTAATTCTTTGATTGCAATTGTTTTACCTTTAAAGGCTATACTTACGGAGCAATTGGTTGTAGTAGTTTCTAAGCAGAGAATGTATGCCATTGTTCATTTACTTTGATACTGCAAAGTAAAGAATTAAATATCATAAAATTACCTTTTATCAGTCTTCAAAACTTCAATTTTATCGCCTGACTTAAGTGATTTAGTAACCGTATTATAAGGACCGGTAATGACCTCATCACCATCTTCAATTCCTTTGGTAATTTCAATAAACTGGCTATCCTGTATTCCTGTTTCAATTACTTTTAACTTGGCTTCATCACCAATTTTCACAAAGACACATTCAAATCGTTCGTTGTTAATGACATCTGTTGTTTTTTTAGGAGCACCGCCAGAAGTTGTATCTGTTTTTATCACAATAGAGCTGATTGGGACCCCTAAAACATTTTCTTTTTTGTTTGTGATGATATCAACAGTTGCTGTCATTCCCGGTCTGAAAGGTGAATAGTTTTCGGGTTTACCTTCCTCAAGATCATCGTACGACTCGGGAAGGATTCTCACTTTCACTTTAAAGTTTGTAACCTGATCTGCCGTTAAAGCACTTTCAGCAGAATTGGCAATTGAGGTTACAACACCTTTAAATTCCCTTCTTAAATAGGCATCTACTTCTACAATGGTAGAATCTCCAATTGCTACTTTTACTATATCATTTTCATTTACATCCACTTCTACTTCCATACTATTGAGGTTTGCAACTCTCAATATTTCGGTTCCTGCCATTTGCTGTGTTCCTACCACACGCTCGCCCAGTTCGACGTCCAATTTAGAAATAGTGCCATCAATGGGGGCATAAATAGTAGTTCTTGCTAAATTGTCCCTGGCTTCATTGACTGTTGCCGAGGCGCTTTGAATATTAAAATAAGCTGATTCATTAGAAGCTTTTGCACTTTCATAGGCTGATTCAATTCGATCCCACTCAGATTTTGAAATGATTCCTTTTTCAAAAAGGGTTTTGTTTCTGTCGTAGTTGGACTTTGCCTCTTTTAAGGATGCCTGTGTTTGATTGTAAACGGCTTTCACGTTTTGGAGTGCTGCCTGTGAGCGTTGTAAACCCGATTGATATAAGTCGGGGTTTATACGAACCATCAAATCTCCTTTATTAACTTGTTGTCCTTCGATAATAGGGAGTTCAATGATTTCGCCAGACACTTCTGAAGATATTTTTACTTCGGTTTCGGGTTGAATTTTTCCTGTAGCAGCAACGGTTTCTATTATAGTAATTGGTTCAATTTTTGAAATTTCCACTTCTTTAAAATTCCCTGATTTTCCAAACCAGCCTTGCTTTTTTCCAATTACCAATACAAGAATCACCACTACGATGACTGAAATAATAATGCCTGTTTTCTTATTCATGACCTATTTGATTAATAAAGAGCGACTCCAAAATAGAGCTCTAAAAGTTTTAGTTTAAAAATATAATCATACTTCGTTCTGATTGCTTCAGATTGTGCATTTTCAAATCTTGACAAAGCTTGACTGAATTCAAATGAATTGATGATTCCGACTTCAAAACGTTCCTGTGAATACTCATAGGCCAGTTGTTGTGCCTCTTCAGCAGCGATGGCTGCTTCATGGGCTTTCAGGGCTCCTTGTGCATCAGTATAAGCTTGATAAACATTGGACTCCAAGTCAAGCTCTGCTTGTTCTTTTCTGTAATTTGCCAGTTCTATATTGAGCTTATTTCTTTTTACATTGTTACGAACACCAAGCCCATTGAAAATTGGCACTTGTAATTGTGCTCCAAAAAAAGTACCATCGTTTTCATAGAGTTGGGATATAAAATCGCGCCCCAGAAAGTCATTGTCAGCCCATCGGGTATTGTAACCGGCAAATGCACTAAGTGTTGGGTAATAGGCTCCTCTTGCAATTTGCAGATCCTTTTCTGCAATGTCTAAATTTTGTTCAGCAATTTTAATTTCAAAACGAGATTCTTTGGCTACCTGTACAACTTCTGCAACCGGTTTTTCCATAATTGTATTAAGGGGAACTTCATACTCTGCGTCGGCAATATCAAAATTCTCATAATCTTTTATCAAGAGTATTTGAGCTAGGTTGATCAGTGCAATCCTAATTTGGTTTTCGGCTCTCACAATTCGTTGTTCATCACTGGCCAACGTAGATTTTATCTCCAACAAATCACCCCTTGGAACCACCCCGGCATCTACCAATTCATTTGTCCGTTGAAGTTGATCTTTGGTGATTTGAATTTGTGACTGTATAATTTTTAAATTTTCTTTTTCAAATAAAATTTGCAAATATGCATTCGCCACAAAGAGAGAAATATCATCTTTCATTTGGCCTAAACGATACTGTGCTGCAATTTGATCCAGCTGAGCTCTTTGGTATTGTCTGATATTTCTAAGGCCGTCAAATAAGGTTAAGTTTGACTGAAACCCGGTTGTAAAAGAGACAAATGTTGTGTTTTCAAAACTGTTAGTAACCGGGTTTATATTAGCACCTGTATTTGAATTTATACTTCCACTTGCGTTCAATGAAGGTAAAAACCTTCCTATAGCGTCATCTTTTTGAATTTCTGCCTGATCTACTTCCAGTTCAGATTGCTTGATGCTGATGTTGTTTTCAATAGCATAAGCAACCGCTTCTTCAAGTGTCCACTTTTTGTTTTGAGAAAAAACTGAAAGTGTGCACACTGCAATCAAACTTGTTAAGATAATATTTCTCACTTGTATACTTTTTTAATAGTTGTTGATTCCTAAAAAAGACTTAGCTGATTTTACAATTTTTCAATAGCAATTGATAAGTCTCTACGTATTTTGATTTGTTACAAAAAAATTTACCTATTTGAAAACGGTGAAACAATTGGGTTCCAAATTTTTATTTTATCTTCAATTGTAATCCCATTTTTTATTTCCACAAACATCCCATCACTTAAACCGAGCTCTACTTCTCTTCTTTCAAAGTTTTGCGGGGTGGTTTCTACTTCAACAAAGGCTTTTTGGGTCTTGGAGTCATATTGAATAAGGCCTTCTTTTAAAGCCAGCACATCTTCTGCTTTATCAAGAATGATAGAGGCATTGGCACTTAATCCTGCTCTAATAAAAGTAGAATCCAGGTTTTTAATCGTTCCTTTAATTTCAAACTGGATGGCACCATTTTCGGCATTTCCTTTTGGGGCAATATAATCCAAAACTGCGTCAAAAACTTTACTGTCAATAGCTCCCACAGTGATTTCTAGAGGTAGATTTTCAGTTAGTTTACCCACTTCAGATTCATCTACTTTACCTTCAAATATCATCTTTTTGACATCGGCAATGGCTGCAATGGTAGTTCCTTCGTTGAAATTGTTTGACTCTATTACCTGATTTCCTACTTTTACGGGCACTTCAAGTATCATACCCGGCACAGTCGCTCTTATATCGGTATTGGCGTCACTTCCCAGGCCACTGGTTGTTCCGGTTTTTACAATATCAAAGGTTTGTTTTGCTGCAATCAATGTTTGTTCTGCCTGTTTGTAAGCCACTTCGGCCTGGTCAAATTCATTGGCAGAGATCACCCCTTTTTCAAAAAGTGCTTTTTGGCGGTCATAATTTTTCTTTTGATTGTCTAAGGCAATTTGAGCTGAATTTATTTGGTTTCTGGTGTTAGCCAGATTGGATACATTGGGTACAATTCGCAGACGGGCAATCAAGTCACCAGTTTCTACAAGTTGGCCGGGTTCTATGTAAATTTCTTCTATGATTCCTGAAATGTTAGGTTTTATCAACACTTCATCCCTAGGAACGATACTTCCGGTGGCAACGGTTTTTTTAATGATGGTCTTTGTTTGAGCGGTTTCTGTTTCATAAATTGTGGGGTCTTGTGCATTTTTTTGGTACAAGTAATACAATGCACCTACAAAGGTGATGACAATGAGAATAAGAATAAGAATTGTTACCGATTTTTTCATTTGTATTTA